>JAADYV010000357.1 GCA_010092855.1 Chloroflexota bacterium
AATATATGTCTTCCTTTCGTTTCCCTTACAACCCCCCTGGTTTTTTACCCCGTAATGCGCGGTTTGCAAGGAATTCTGTTAGGTGCACACGTGTGTTTTAGTGATGCTGTAAGGTTCCCTACCTATACTAGGCATAGAGAAATTATTGACTCCATAAACAGGTGGAGTGGAACGATCTTGTCTCAATCACTCAGCCACGTGCTGATCGTGGACGACGAAGATGAGATTCGCGACCTGGTTAAAGCCCAGCTTGAACTCAATGGACTTCAAGTGACGAGTGCTTGGAATGCAGCGGAAGCGTGTCAACTGCTGCACGATGGTGTGCGACCAGACGTCGTCGTCTCCGACATCAAACTGCCAGGAATGGACGGTTTTTCGTTGCTGCAAGTAGTTCGCGCCAACCCCTCCTGGACCAATATCCCCTTTGTTTTGATCTCTGGCTTCGGTGACAAAGATAACCTGCAACGGGCCTTGCAGCTTGGTGCGGACGGTTTCTTGAGCAAACCGTTCGAACGCACGCAACTGCTCGAGACCCTGCAGCGCAGCTTCGAGCAGGTAAATCACCGCATCGCTGCCCTGGAGGCTGGCAATCAGCAGCCGCCAGACCTCAACGATACACCCACCGATGCTGGCCGTGCGACCATAGCGGACAACGGGCGGTTTCTCGCTGCATCTCATGATCCGCTGGACACACGTTCTGTTACACCAAACGCGGCGGACGTGCCGGCTGCGGCCCCAACGACCGATCACAGTGTCGGGCAGGAACTGCATTTCTATTGGAACCTGTTGTTTCGCAACAAGTGGTACATCCTGGCGATGACACTCTCAGCCATATTGTTCTCGATTGTGCTCAGCAAGATGATGAGGCCAGTCTATGCGGCTACGTCGACAATTCGCGTTGCGTCAGCAGCGGGCGGGGAGTTCGACTATGGCGCGACCCTGCTGGCAACCCGCCTGGGGAATACCTATATAGAGATTGCCAACAGCCAGCCCGTGTTGGATGAGCTGGCGCACCGGTTGGGGATCGCCGCTGCGCCTGAGATCAAAGTTGAGATGATCCCCGAAACCGAACTGCTGGAGATCACGGCGCGCGATCCCGATCCAGAAATCGCATGTCAGGCAGCGAATACGCTTGCAGAGATTATGTCCGAGCGCAGCCTGTCGCTCTACGCCGGCGACGCACCAACCGCGCGACAGATTCTGGCCGAACAGGTCGATCAAGCCAAAACCGATCTGGACCAGGCCGTCGACGATTACCTGGACGCTTTGTCGCGCTCTGATGCACAGCAGGCAACACCTGGGGCCGTTCCTTCGCCCCCCGCCGAAGAGCTCGTTCTGCTAGAGCAGCAAGTAAGGCTGCGGCAGGATCTCTATAGCGAACTGCTGCAAAGCTATGAAACCGCCCGCGTCTCTGAGCAAATGCGTGGCAATTCGATCACCATTGTCGAGCGTGCCAGCCTGCCCCAAAGCCCGGCCTCGCCCAATCTATTCCTCAATTCTGTATTTGGGTTATTTGGCGGCCTGGTGGCCAGTTTCTTATTTATCGTGGTGCGCCAAAGCCTCAACAACACCATTACTGACGCGCGGGACGTCCAGGCGATATCTGAGTTGCCTATCATCGGGCGTATACCTGAGCTGCCCAAACGCTATCTGCTCCATCCCCTGGCCGAGCCGCCTTTTTCTAATCAACGACAAGCCGTGCTGATGAACGCTTTCCAGGGACTTCAGGCGCGCATTCAGCTTTCCGACCTGGTGCGAGATGCCGCCGGGGTGATCGTACTCGTCACCAGCCCAGAGGCAGATACAGGAAAGTCGACGGTCGCCAGTTACCTTGCGGGCGTTCTTGCCAGGAGCGGGAATCGGGTCGCTCTGGTCGATGCCGATCTGTACAATCCGTCGCTGCATACCGTCTTCGACCTGCCTCAAACACCGGGCCTTGGCGATATTATGCAAGGCAAACGACGCTCGGCACGCGCAGCACTGCAAACTACTGCCATCCGCGGGCTGCGGGTCCTGACCGCTGGCGAAGCCGACTCGGAGGCATCCGGTTCGGTATCCGTCGCCAAACTCAGGCCGCTGTTTGGCGATCTGAGCAAAAACCAGGATTTCGTGATCGTCGACGCGCCAGGATTGCTGGTCACAGGCTATACCCCGCTGCTGGCTAAACAAGCCCATGCGGTTGTGCTGGTCGTCTCCGAGCGGCTGACCAACCGTGACAATTTTAAGCTGGCCATGAAACAACTGACAGAGATACACGCCAGAGTCGCCGGGATAGTTGTCAACCGGGTCAGCCGCAGCCAGGCATACTCCTATTCCGCGCGCCGCTCGCGCCATAAATGGCGGTCCATTCGGTGGTCGAAGTCGTCTACTAAAGGCCGAAAATGAGACAAGGGAAAAACTATCATGCGTAAGCCGCCTAAAGGTTCGCTGCGCGTCCTGATGCTGGTCGAAAACTGCGCATACCCGCAGGATAGTCGAGTGCGCAGCGAAGCACAGACTCTGATCGACCAGGGCCATACGGTGAGTGTGATCTGCCCGCGTTCAAACGGCCAACCATGGTATGAGGAAGTCAACCGCGTCCAGGTCTGCCGCTTTCCGTGCCCTAGCGCCACGGTTAGCATGTTGAGCTATATCATCGAGTTTGGCTGGGCCACATGGATCGTATTGCTCCTGGTTCTATGGCGCTGGGTGCGCGAGGGACTTGATGTCGTCCATATCCATAACCCGCCCGATACCTTGTTCGTCGCTGCACTCTTGCCCAAGCTGGCGGGCAAACGTGTGATCTACGACCATCACGATCTCTCGGCAGAGCTATACCAGGCCAAAAACGCAACCCCCCACCGAATACTGGTGCGAGTACTGCGCCTACTGGAGCGCTGTTCGTGCCGGGTCGCGGATCGCATAATTGTCCCCAATGAGTCCTACCGCCAGCACGATATGGAACGCAATGGGGTGCGGTTCGACCGCATCTGGACCGTGCGCAACGGTCCCGATTTGCACCGGTTCCCTGCTGAACTGCGCCCCGCCAGTACTGCCGACTCCGCCGTGAAGATTGGGTATATCGGGTATATCGCGCGACAGGATGGTATCGATCATCTGCTCCATGCCCTGTCCTATCTGAAAAATGACCTGGGGTTGACGAACTGGTCTTGCGTCGTTATCGGCCCCGCCGAAGAACCACAGGTATTGGAGCAACTGATCGCCGACCTCGCACTCGGCAATCATGTCGAATGTACCGGTTACAAACCTCATGCCCAAGCATTGGACTTGCTCGGGACCGTCGACATTGGCGTCGCCCCCGAACCTGCCAACTCCTTTAACGAAAAATCGACCATGATCAAAATTATGGAATACATGGCGCTGGCCAAGCCAATTATTGCCTACGACCTGAAAGAACACCGGGTCACGGCTGATGAAGCGGCGCTTTATGCCTTGCCAAACGATCAACACGACATGGCCCGCAAAATCGCCCAGTTGATCCAGAACCCAGAACTGCGCGCCCGGCTGGGGACAATCGGGCGGCGCAGGATCGAGCAGAATCTGTCATGGAAAAATTCTGCCCAGGCCCTCGTGAATTGTTACAACTCGTTAACGCAGCATCCGACAGCGAAACACGCTACGCCGTGAGCTGCCAGTAGCAGGAGCAAATGCACTGTGGGGTTGCCGGTCCGTCTCCCGCAAGCTCAATACTCGAACCATCGGTCAGGGGCGTTGGTCGCTGGCCAAAAATCATTGCGCGCTGCATCATCTGGACGTACCGTCCTGGGTGCGGTACTGGTCGGCATCTTAATCGCAATCCTCACCATCTGGAGCACCTATTTTCTGGAACAGAACAAACTGATGGCGGGCGTGATCGGCGGTCCATTCTTTCTGCTGCTTACCTTGCGCTGGCCAGAATACAGTGTCGCAGTCCTTTTAGGTATGACCAACGGTCTAATCAACCAAAACTGGCTACCCCTGCTAGGTTTCGGCTCCTTCAGTCTACATCTCCAAGACCTCATACTGCTCCTCTTGCTGGGGATCACTGTGCTGCGGCTTGCAACTCGTCCTGGTTTTGGCTTGCGCAATTCCCCACTAAGTATTCCGCTTTTCTTGTTTCTGTTGATGATGGTGCTTTCGATTGCGAATGGCATCTTGGCTTTTGGGCTTAGCCTTAACAGTGCCTTCCGGTCGGGACGCCTGTTATTTTTGTGGGCCGTTTTTTTCCCGGTTATCTGGCTGATCCGGGATCGCCGTGCACTGGAACGGTTGATCGGCGCCATCTGGGGATTAACCGCGATTCTGGCGCTGGCCGTGGTCATTCGCCAGGTGTACCCCGGCCTGCACCCGTTTATTATCCCGCTGGATGTCGAAAACCTTCGCACCGTCAACCAAGAAATCAGCGGAGTCGATCGCGTCTTCCAACATCCTGGCACTGGCTTGCTCTATGCGATGATCACGGTAACCCTCGCCACGTTGGCGATGCTAGAAAACGAACGGCGCACAATGTTGGGGCAGGTTTTTCTGTTTATCCTGCTGGGTCTATTGCTCAACTGGCTGATCCGCAGCTTTCAGCGCACGCTTTGGCTCACGGTGTCGCTTAACTGCTTCGTGCTTTTCCTTTGGTTATCGAGCCATGAAAAGGCAACGCTGGTCCGCAGGCTGGTCCCATTTGGGGCCCTGCTGGTCTTGACGTTTGTGGTGTATCGCGTGTTGTTTCCTTTCGAAACAGATCGCCTGATCTATGGCGTTGTCAATCGGTTTACTTCACTGAACACCAGCAAGTTGCGCGCCGACGACAGCGTCGATTGGCGGGTGCTTGAAACACACTACGCGCTAGAAAGTCTGAAGGCGCATCCGATTTTGGGTATTGGCATCGGCAACGAATACCGGCCCCCACTAGAACAAGAAGTCTGGTGGCAAGAATTCGGGCTGCGCTGGTACATCCATAACAGCTTTTTGTGGCTCACGGTCATGATGGGGATCGTAGGACTGGCGCCGTTCCTGGCGCTGTGCCTGCTGTATGTTGCCCGTGGTGTGATCTTCTGGCGTCAGATCGAAGACAGCCGGTTACGCGCCTTGGTGCTGGGGCTAGCCCTGTCTTTTGCAGGACAGATGATCAACAACATCACAGAACCGACCTTTGTACGTGGACCACCGCTTACGATTTATCCTGCGATGATGGGCATCAGCGAAAACATCATTTTTCTTGCGCGCCAGGACGGAGGCGTCCGATGAGCGGCAAACCTGGTGCTACCATCCAGCGGCAGATCGCTAGTGACCTGCTGGCCTACTTGCCAGCCAAGGCACTCCCCGCATTGACTCCACTCATTACAGTGCCAATTTATACCCATCTCTTTGCACCCGATCAGTTCGGTCAATATATTCTTGCATTTGGCGTAGCAGAACTGCTGATGGCCGTGGCGATTACCGGCTTTTCTTCCAGCGCTATCCGTTTTTATGCCCCATTCAAACGGCTTAACCATCTCCCGGCCTATTATTCGGCGATGTTCACCAGCAGTGGCGTTATGATCGCGCTCGGGGCAGTGGCGTGCGGATTGGCGCTGCTTGTGTTCAAGTCGCACATTTCTCCGGATCTTTACTCCTTGCTGTGGATCGCGATACCGATGTTCGCAGTGTCGGCCTCATCCGAGGTGCTGATGAACATTTTGCGGGCGCAGGAACGGAGCTGGTGTTTTACCGCGATGGAGACGCTGAACCGGTTTGGCATCGTAGCGTTCAGTCTGGTGCTGGTCCTGTGCCTAGGCGTAGGCATAGCCGGGCTGCTATGGGGCCAGTTTTTGGCGTTGTTGATTTCAACGATTTTGTTGTTACGTCTGAGCACGCGCGGGGTGCCTTTCCGTTTCAGGATGAGCACCGGCAAGGGTCACTTAAGGCCCATCTGGCGGTTTGCGGTACTTATTTCGCTGGGCGACGTAGCAATGTGGTTCTTGCGATTGGCCGACCGCTATTTTATTGGCCTGTTCCATGATAGCTATGAAGTAGGGCTGTACTCGGTATCGTACAACATCGCGGCGCGCAGCTTTTTCCTCTTGGTCGGGCTGTTCATGTTGGTCCCCGGCCCAATCATGATCCGAGTATGGGAAGAGGACGGACGCGCTGCTGCTGAAAAGACGCTTACCAGCTTGACCCGCTACTTTGTACTGCTGATCGTACCAGCGGGGGTGGGACTGACCGCGCTGGGTCGCCCGATTGTGGAGTTGCTGGCCGCAGATGAGTATGTGGAAGGGTCCAAGGCTATCTGGCTGGTCTCAGGCGCGATGATGGCGCTAGGCATAGGGCAACTGGGCAGCCTGGGTGCAATATTGGCGCTGCGGTCCGGCATTATTGCGCGCAACCAAGCCATAGCAGCGATCACCAGTCTGGTTCTCAATGTAATTTTGATTCCTACCTGGGGATACATGGGCGCAGCCTTAAGCGGTTGCCTGGCATTTGGCGCGCTGGCCGTGCTCCAGGCGCATAGTTCAGCAGCATACGTTACCTGGCGCTGGCCCCTGCGGACGCTGCGACACACGGTGGTGGCATCAGCGATCATGGGGCTCGTGGTCTACTTGGTGGCGACGGCAATCCTAAAACTGCCGGGACTACCACAAACACCGGCACAGATAGCGGCCATTCTGACAGCAGTGGTGGCTGGACTGGTGGTTTATGCGCTGCTGTTGTGGCTGTTAGGGGAGGTTTCGCTGCATTCGCTGCGTCAGTTGCGGGTCAGCGAGGCCTCGGGTGTAGCCCCACTGGCGTGATACGCATTTGTCCAGTCTCAGCTCAAGTCGGTGCACAAACCAG
>JAADYV010000358.1 GCA_010092855.1 Chloroflexota bacterium
CGCGCCAGTTCCCCCGGAGCGAAACGGTGCGCGAGGTCGGTCGCGGCCTCGACTACGCCATGCACGTGTGTCATGCGGTCGGGCAAAAGCTGTTCCAGCGCCCACGCCTGGACCTCCGTTTCGAGCGCAGTCGGGTACGCGGTCATGGCTAGCTCGTCCGCCCGTTCAGCACACGCAGCACGCCGGGCGTGATGCCGGTCAGGTCGTGCAGGCCGTCGGCAAACGTATGCCGCGCCGCGCCGATCACGACGGTGGGCACGTCGTTTTCGGTGTGACGGCGGGTGCTGAGGTCTTCCATGTTGCCGTGATCGCTGGTAATCACGATCAGGCCGCGTTCGTCGTCCCACGCATCCAGCAGCCCGGCCATCACGCCGTCGAACAATTCCAGCACGGCCACCCCGCGCTCGAACGGCCCCCGGTGCCCGATCACGTCTGTGATCCAGTGTGAGAAAAAGGTGAAATCGCGCTGTAACGCGAGCTGGGCCAGGTGCGCGCCCGCTTCGGCGCGGGAATAGACGGGCGTGTCGGTGTAGCCCAGTTCCGACCGCCAGCCTTCGCCGGTCCAGTCAGGACTCATGGCGGCCCCGGTGTAGATGTCGTCCTCGGTGAATAGGCGCAGTCCCGCCGCGAGTGCGCTCTGCTGGATCGAGGAAGGCAGGCGTTTGCCGCTGGCGATCAGTTCGTGGAAGCGGGGCGGGTAGGCGTTGATCAGCGCTGCCGTGCCGCCGCCGGAGACCACCTGCTTGAACAGGTTATCGTCGTCGAGCAGCGCGCGCACGGGCGCATTGGGACGCGGGCCGTAGTGCTGGCCGATCTCGGCGGGGACGTTCCGCCCGGTCAGGATCGTGGCCTGGCCGGTGGCGCTCTGGGGCCGTCCGGGGATGCCCAGGCGCGGATCGGTGGGCAGGAACAGCGCGCGCTCGGTGTCGGTGCGAGGCACGCCGTGCAGCCAGCGGTGGCCCCCGGCCAGGGCGTCGAGGGTTGGTGTGTGGGCGGCGGCGAAAGGGTTGGTCTCCGGGTTGTCGTCGCCCAGCCCGATCCCGTCCAGGAAAATCAGCAAAACATGGGTCATGGTGTGTCGTCCGTGCGCTGGAGGGTATACCACGCGCTGCCCACATCGACCGTAACTTCGCGGCCTGGGGTGTAGTCGGCGATGGTGAAGGCCGGGCCGACCAGGTCGTGCAGTCCATCGCGGTCGATGCCCATGCGCATCCCGTTGTCGCGTGTGAAGGGTTCCCAGGCGTAGAGCAGAAAGGTTGCGCCGGGCCGCGCCAGCCGTGCGAGATGGGCGGCATAGTCCGGGCGTTTGGCGTGGGGCACCCCGTGCAGGCAGCCGATGTCGATCAGCAGGTCGAACGGGCGCTTTGCGGTCAGGAAGCCCAGGCGCGACACGTCGGCGCTGTGGAACGTCACCCTATCGGTGAGTCCGGCCCGTCGCGCCTTGCGACGCGCCCTCCACACGGCGTTGGGCGCAAAATCCACACCCACGACTTCCCAGCCATGCTCCGCCAGGAACAGCGAGGTGGTGCCGGTGCCGCACCCCACATCCAGCGCGCGGCCCGGCTCAGCGTGTTTGGTCGGATGTGTATCCACCCACGCGACCACTTCCGGGGGGACGATGCCCGAATCCCAGGGAGTGTGGCCGCGCAGGTAGCGCCAGGTAAAACGAAAACGACGGTTACGGAGCATACGTTGTTTTGTTCGTCCTATTCCTCGACCTGGACCGTGAGCTCGAAGTAATTAGCGGCTTCGGGTTCTTCTTCCCAGGGGCGGATGTAAACCAGGGCCAGTGTCGATTCACCCGGCGCGGTCGCCTGGAAATGCCACTGCTCGATGGATGACGTGCCCGGCATGGTGGTGTCGGGGCTGATGAACAACGGCTCGCCGACCTGTTCCAGGTTGGGCGTTTCGTAGAGTATCACGACTTCCTCAAAAGCCAGGTTGCGATCAACGGGGATAAACCCAAAGGCGTTCGGCAGGGCGACATTGATGTACATGCCAGTGCGCGGTGCGCCGGTGGTGTCCGGGCGCGGCGTGACGGGGATATCCAGTGATTCGCCGTCGCGCTGCACGGTGAACACGATTTCCTGTTCGTTGTGGGCTTCGATATAGGCCAGCAGTTGGTCAAACGTCACCAGCGGCTCACCGTCCATTGCCACCAGGATGTCGTCCGCCTGCAAACCGGCTTCGGCGGCGGGCATCCCCTCGGCAACCTGGACGACATAGAGGAAAGCGCTTGCGTCAGATAGGGGCGCGCTGGCTTCCAGCTCGACCTCAACCTGCTCGCCGGCGCGATCTATCAGCAGCGTGACGACCATGCCGGCGGCGACTTCTGCCCGGTCGTACAGGTCGGATGTGCTGAGTACCGGGATGCCGTCTACTTCTAACACAATGTCGCCCGGTTCGAGCTGTCCCTCCGCCGGTGAGCCAGCGGGTACATCATACACGACGATATCCGCTACGGTCTGCATCGTGCTGATGCTGTCAGCGCGCGTCCACTCATAGCCGGTGCCGGGAGTGGATTCCAGGTTAATTTGCAGCACGTCGCCCTCACTGAGCGTGATGACCTCGCCGCTGTTGGCTTCGGTGAGCACGACCGAAGGTGCGGGAATGTCAACGGGTGCGGTGGCGATCACGGTCATGGAGAATTCCTGTTCCACCGTTTCGCCGGTTTCATCACCAAAATACAGGCTGAGGGTGCTCTCGCCCGGCCCAATGACATTAAATACCCAGACGGTTGTGCCCGACGTTCCTGGCGGGGCACCATCGTCGGAGATGTATTGCGGCTCGCCGTCCATCGCCAGCACATCGGGATTCACCTCGTCCAGCCACCAGCGATAGCCCAGGGGCAGGGTGTCCAGTTCCAGGCGCACCACGTCGCCGACGGTGGCGTTGATGGTGGTGCCGGACTGGGTGACGGTGAAGGTGACGCCGTCCTGCGCGGACGCAGGGGGCAGGATGGGTGGCAGCGCGGTCAGCAGTGCCAACAGAACCAACAGGGTAGTAATCGAATATTTGGCCATGTGTCTTTCCTCTCCTGAAACTAGCGGTTAGCGGTTAGCCCTCAGCACGTCAGCGGTCAGCAATTCAGCCATCAGCGGGTTATCATTTCGGCCCTTTGTGTAACAAAAGCATTTTTTCCGGGTAGCTGTCTGGCTGATCGCTGGAGGCCCGCCTAATGGTGTCTAATGGTAGTGCGCTTTGGGCGCGAACGCCAGCACGAACCGGTCCTGCCCGGCCAGGTCAACCGGCGCGAGCAGTGTGTGATCCAGTGGCGGTCCGGGTGGCAGCGCCCATGTATCCAGCAGCTCGATTTCCTCCGCGCCATACACCGTCACCAGTAGCACCCCGCCCGGCGCAAGCAGGTCCAGCAGCGCGGGCAAAATGACGGCCCAGGCGGCGCGTTGGCGATACAGGTCCGGATGGCGGGCCAGGACCAGGCCAAAGCGGGTGTGCAGCAGGCCCGGTAATTCGCGCGCATCAGCCTGCACCAGTCGCAGGTCTGGTTCGCGTTCGTGGGCCTCGCGCAGTGCCGCCGCGCGCCAGTCGAGGCCATAACGGGCCCAGCCGGGCCGCGCGCCGTGCAGGGTCCGCGCGCACAGGTACGCGCCGCAGCCGACATTCAACAGGCGCGGTGGCAGGTTCGCGCCGGGCAGTTGCTCCAGGACACTGCGCAAGCGCGGCAGTTCGGGCGCAAACACGTTGCGCGCAAATACTACATCGTGTGCCATAGGTTTGCACGCCAGCACGCTATTCACCGAGGAACTCGCGCACAAAGGGGTTAGACCGCCGTTCAGCCCCAATCGTGGTACGCGGCCCGTGCCCCGGCATCACCACGCAGTCGTCGCCCAGCGGCAGCAGCTTGTCGCGGATCGACTCCATCAGCGTCTGGTGGCTGGCGTAGGGCAGGTCGGTGCGACCGATGCTGCCCTGGAACAGCACATCCCCGCTGAAGACCATCCCATGACCGCGCAAGACAAAGCTCACATGCCCCGGCGAGTGCCC
>JAADYV010000049.1 GCA_010092855.1 Chloroflexota bacterium
ATGTCGCCAATCTGGATTTCCTCTCCACCCTTTAGCCCGCGCGGCTGGTGGGCGGCCAGTTGGACACCATCGACATAGGTACCGTTGACCGACTCCAGGTCTTCGACACTCGCTTGCTGGCTATCGAAGTTGAGCGCAATGTGATAGCGTGACACGGCGGTGGTATCCAACACAATGTCGTTGCCGGTTGATCGCCCCACCGCTATCGTTGCCTTGTTGAGCCGGTAGCTTTCTATCGGTCCATCAGGCCAATGTACATCCACCCGACCATAGAATGTCATGGGCAATTCCTTTTGCGCTATCACATAGCCACGTTAATAATTTTAGCGGTCTGGGCAGAATATACAACTGGCGATCACCCTATGGTCGTGTTGTTACGGCTAAAAAATGCAGCCAGAAAAACAAAGAGGCGCTGGATGGCCAACGCCTCTATTGAGTCTGGTTAGTGGTTGCCGGTGGTATCTCGCCCGACACAGTCAAAATTCCGATGTTAGGCGGTGACCACTCGCTGCGACCTAGTCAAACCGGATACGCGGGTCCAACCAGGTGTACATGATGTCCACCAGGATGTTACCCAGGATCAGGAAGACTGAGTACAGCAGGGAGGTGCCCATGATCATTGTGTAGTCGCGTGCGGGCACAGCATCCACGAACTTCTTACCCAGTCCCGGTATCACGAAGATCAGCTCGACCACGAACGTTCCGGTCAAAACCCCGGCCAGCAGCGGGCCGACAATCGTTACGACGGGGATCAGGGCGTTTTTCAGCGCGTGAACGTAGATCACCACTCGTTCGCGCAGACCCTTCGCACGTGCGGTGCGGACATAGTCCTCGTGCATCACTTGGAGCAAGCTGGCACGGGTGAGACGGGCGATACCGGCGCTCATGCCGGTCCCCAACGTGATAACGGGCAGTGCCATGATCTTCACATAATCGAGCGTCAGTTCTGGCCCTTCTCGCCAGGCATTGTCCGTTGCTGCGACTGGCACCCATTCTAACTCCACTGCAAAGATGATGATCAGAATGGGGGCCAAGACAATCGCTGGGGTCGATTGCCCCAACACGGCAAAGAACATGGCGAGGTAGTCTACCGAACTATTGTGGTAGACGGCGGCCAGCACCCCTAGCGGGATACCGAGTAGGAAGCCTAACCCCACCGCAAACAGCCCGATCTGCATGGAGACTGGCAGGCGCTCGCGGATTTCGTCGATGACCTGCACGTTCTGGGTACGATTGGCCACGTCCAGCGAGGGGCCAAAGTCCAGGTGCATCGCATCCCACATGTAGTTGAAGAACTGCGAGTCCAGCAGGTCGATCTTGGTCGTTTTCTCGGTTTTGCGGGATGACGCCGTCGCATCACCACCACCCAGGGTTGTGGTTTCATAGCGCGTGATCGGCAGCAGGCTCCAGGGTTCGGGTTTGACCGGTTCCTCTTCCACCACGATATCCGGCACCAGCGGGTTGCGATCCGCATCCGGATTCTCCGGAGCACCAAGCGATGCAACCTGGAGATCCACCAGCGCATCATCAACATCCTGTTCGAGCGTTGCCAGGTTGATGCGGGCGTCTTGTTCGGCCCTGGCGGCTTCGAGGTTGGCTTTGGCGGCATCATAGTTGCTGCGCGCTGTACTGAAAGCTTCTAGCGCCTCAAGTTGGTACTCATCTTGTCTGGCGGCCAGAGTATCTTGGGCTTCTTCAAGCCGGTTCTGAGCTTCTTCCGCTTCTAGCCGCGCCTGGGCCAACTCGCTTTCGAGCTCGTCCACATCGGTGCTCAGGGCGTTCAGGACATTGGGGATGCCCAAAGCATCCGGCTGGGTGGTGGAGGTGTCGGTGGCGATTGCCAGGCGTTGTTCAGCTTCGACAACGGCTGCATTAGCAACCTCGAGTTGGTCTTCAGCTGCGGTCTTTGCATTCACTGCTGGTACAAGCTGTTCTTCGACATACTGGACTTGAACATTGATGTCCAGGGGTTGCTCTTCCCCTTCTGTGCCAGATGCGAGGCTTTCCAGATAGTCGACACGCCAGCTCTCATAGTCTGGGTTTGCGGCCAGCCAGGCCTCATAGCTGGCTACATTGGACAGGTAAGCCTGGTGGGATTCGTAGCGCTCCAGGTCTTTTTCGTACTCGTCATAGCAGCCGGTCTCTTCCATGTATTCTTCGGCTTCTGGACAGTAACCATCATTCCATGTATTGAGAACCAGCGATTTGTTGAGACCAAATTGTTGTTCGAGTTGTTCTTTCACATAGTCGGGCATACGACGCTGCCCGACCGCATTGAACGGGCCACCGGGCAGTAGGTGGGAAAGGGTGAAGGTGACCAGCAAAATTGCGAACAGCACCGGAATTGCCGCCAGCAAGCGGCGAATCAGGAACTTGACCATGCTGGTTCCACCCAACAGGCGTATGATACGGCTCAACACGGCGTTTATCACACCGAGGACCCTGTTAGGTATACTTTGCGATTCAGTCATATTGTCATTTTCCTCATTATCGTATCCCGGAACAGCCCGGCATGGGACTGCTCCGGGGGACATAATCTATTGCTCGGGTGCTGATGGCGCTTGTTCCAGGTCGACCAGCGGAACCAGATCTTCGGCTACGGCCAGTCCAGTTATGGGCTGGGTCACGCCTTCCTGGTACGTGGTGATCGTATAGATCTCATCCGGTTCGCGTTCGCGCACGCTTTTTTCGCCGAGGCAGCTGATTTCATAGAAGACAGTATAGCCGCTGCTGGTTTCGTTTTCTCGAAGCAGCACACCCGTGATCTGTATCTCGCTATCCAGCAGACACCGTCCATTATAGTTGGTGTTGGGGCCGGGGAATTCTGCACCCTCGATCGTTGCCGGGATACCGACGTACGTTACCGGTGTTTCGACATCTTCTCTGTCATCAGGTGCCAGGATGGTATCACTGGTGTCACGGTAGCGGGTGACATCACCGGGGACAAAGAGCAGCGGACCTCGGAGCTGGCTCTGGCCGATCCAGCCTGTTTCTGCGGGCAGCGACGAGGGATCAAACGTGCTTTCCTCGCCGTCGTCGGCCTCATCATCTCCCTGAGTTTGACCGGGGCACAGCGAGTCGACCACCACTCGTTTAGTATTGCCAACCCCTTCTTCACGATAGGTGAGTTCCGCCTGTTCTGGCGTGCAGCCCCGGCAGCTCACCAGGTAGTAAATGGTGTCGGCGTCTGGATCGTTGGATTGAATCCCGGCGTATTCGGTAATAGGACCGATCTCGTTGGGAAGACACTGGAAGACCACGTTGCCAGTTTCACCTTCCCCAAGTTTATTGGGATCAAGGGGAATGCCCGGGTTGTCGGTTAGATACAGCGGGCTGTTGAAATAGACGACGTTTTGCGCGGCTTCTGTTTCTTCTTCGTCACCTGCCGCACTACTTTCCGCTGCGGCATCGTCAGTTTCTTCCTCTGGTTCCTCGTCGGGGACTTCTCTCAGGCTAGCTGCCAGGGCATCCGCTTCTTCCCGGATGCTTTCCGGCAGTTCTTCGGTGAGGATCGGGAAGGAAGCTGGTGAAAGCAGCGCAGATACACCTGGATCGTACAGCAGCGGGCCAACAAAGGCGCTCTGGTCCGTCCAGCCGTTCACAAGCCCCCCTTCGGTGCTCGTACACTCGAAGCGGTAGTAGATCTGGTTTCCAATTTGACGAGTCTCTTGCGCCAGAAGAGGTGTTTCTTCAGAACAGGTGACCGTTTCGCGCGCTTCGCCGGCGGTGACCATTTCCTCAAAGACATCACCGTCAGTCGGAAGCTCTAGCAGGAACTCGGTCTCACCTTCGGGAATGATAGCGCGGTTTTCAACGTTGGCGTCATCAGTGTCTTTGATCCTGGCGGGGCCGAACAAGTCAAAGTTTGTCACCCAACCTTTGGTCTTGCCCATAAGCTGGCCAAAGCTGTTGGTCAATGGACACTCGATGCGATAGTAAACTTCCTGGATACCATCGAGGTCCCGATCGGCGGCCTGGATGCGCAGAACCTCCACGATGTTACCGGGCCGGCAAGCATTGACATCTGCCCCCGCGAAGGGCGGTTCAGGGTCAGCCAGCGGCATCAGGGTTTCGTCCAGAAGCGTGACGTAGGGGCTATCGCCGCGCGATACGGTGATAGCTAGCTGCTCGACCTGGAAGCCCAGCGGGCCGGCCAACCGGTCTTCGACCACCCACCCGACGGAGCCAACACAGTCTACCAGGTAGTAAACGTCTGCCGCTTCGACGGTGA
>JAADYV010000359.1 GCA_010092855.1 Chloroflexota bacterium
CCGCTGCTGGTGCGCTACCTGGACCGCTACACGCCGCAGCAGGCGCGCCGCCACACCGTGCGCCCCGGCATCACCGGCTGGGCGCAGATCAACGGGCGCAACGCGATTTCGTGGGAGCAGAAGTTCGATTACGACGTGTGGTACGTGGAAAACCAATCGCTGTGGCTGGACCTGAAGATCATCTTCGTGACAGCCTGGAAGATCGTCCGGCGCGAGGGCATCAGCGCAGCGGGTGAAGCCACCGCCCGCGAATTCCTGGGCAGCAGCGCAGGCAGCCTGCCCCAACGCCGCGCCGCGTAACGCACGCTGCACTATCACTCGCACGCCTTCCCTGACGGCATGGGATCACGCCCATGTCGTCTTTTTTGTGGGCAAACAGCCCAGCTTGCGCAATTCAGGCACAAAAAAACCGGGCAGGGGCCCGGTGGCGAATTGGCAATGAATTGACGGAAGAGTGGCTCAGTTTCCCCTGACGCTAGCTTTCTCTTTGGGCACGGACTTCCTCTTCGCGCCGGCAGCAGCCAAAGTAGACCATGACCGGCAGCAGCAGTCCAACGAACAGGTGGATCAGCCAGAAGAACATCAACGCTTCAGACATTTGCAGCACCTCCTGCTAGTCGTGGAGGTGTTGCCCGTCTTGAGCGCCACCTTCAACACGACTTAAACCTCATAGTGCGACGACGGTTCAGGATGTGAGGCGCTTGTTGTTAATACTATTTAATCATTCCTCAGCCATCCGCGTCAATTATTATCGCACCAATTAGCATTGCTGCGTTGTGCCTTCGCTAGCCCAACTCCAGCGCCAACACAGGGCGTGCTGGGTCATCGTCCACCACCACAAACCCCGCCGCCAGAAACATCGCCTCCGGCCCGTTCCACAGGTCATACTCGTCCAGGTTGCCGCCGCGCTTGGGGAACGCCTCGACGCGCTGCACACCGCGCTGTTCCAGGTCATTCAGCACAGCATCCAGCAAAAAGCTGGCCACCCCCCGCCCGCGAAAGTCCGGCGCGATCAAAAAGCAGGTGATAGCCCACGTCTCCGGGTCTTGTTCCAGCTCGAACTGGCGCATGAGTTTGCCCAGCCGATCGCGCAGCCCGACCTGGCACCACCCGACCGGCTCATCGTCGGCGTACAGCAGGTAGCCGTCGAGCTGGCCCACGCGGAACAGGGCCTCGCGCAGCGTGCGGTTTTGCAGCGAAGTGCGCTCCGACCAGCCCTGCCAGGCGCGCACCCACCACGCTACACAGAAACACCACCCGGCGTCGTTGTCTGCGTGGTGCAGATGGAAGAAATCTGGTATCCGGTCCTCGTCCAGACGGTGTACAGTGAGGTGCATGACGTTTTCCTCCTCCATGAAGCAGCGAGCCAGCGGTCAGCAGTTCGGCCTTTAGCTTGTCAGCCAGTCGTTTTTCCTGATAGCCGATATGCTGATGGTTTGATCCGGTTCGCAATAGACGCAGGTATGCCCGGCTCTTCCGGCAGCAGCGAAAGCGTGACCGGACGTTCGTAAGAGGCGTTGTGGGGCCTGGTATCGATCCGGCGCGCATAACGTTCGGCCAGCGCGTGGTACGCAACCTGCGCAACCGGTCGGTCGTTGGACTGGTTCGCGGAATCACACGCGGGCATGAGGAGCCTCTCTGGCAAGCGTGCAGGCAACAATGGATGCTGCGCCGGTAGCAGCATATAATGTGCAGTATAGCGCCGCAACCTAACGATCCATATCACGAACCGGGATGGGGCGCTGTGCAGTAAACACAAAAGCGGCCCCGCAGGACCGCTTGACCATACCCGTTTCGCCGCCAACGCTAGCCGCGCCGCCGCTCGAGCAGCAGCATCATCATGTAGCTGAGCAGCATCAGCACCTCGTCGTAATCGGAGAGATGGGGATTCACGGCTTCGCAGCGGAAGCGCCCCTCGAAGAGCGCGGGCTGCTTGGTCAGGCGCATGACGGGCTGCCCGGTCGCCACATCGTTGATGAGGTAACTGGGATGGAACACGTAGCCGGAGAAAAAGCCCAGGAACGGGATCGAGGTGAAGCAGCCATCGGCTACCTTGACCCAGGGATCGGCTTCCTTCATGAAATACCGGGGCTGGCCGTTGGGGTCGAAAATGTCGTAGGTCGCGCTCCACAGCGAAGCCACCCCCCGGCGCTTGACCGAACCGTAGTTTTGTTGGTTCACGTTGCTGGTGAAGCTGTACCGGGCCGAAAAGTCGATGATGCGGTCGGCGCGGATGGTGTAGATTTGCTGCTGCTTGGACGAGTCGGAAAAAACGCTGATGTCCTCGCGCAGCTTAAACATCTTCTGGCGCACGTACATCAACTCGCGGCCCTGGGCATCGCGCAGAAAAAACTGGGGCGTGAGCGCCACGATCTTAAACGACATTTCGAGCGGATATTGATAACGCATGTAGAGTCTCCGTGATGAAATATGGACGAATAGGCCGGTTGTACAGCGTTCCCCCTACCACTGGCCAGGCGGACGGCTGCCCGGCGGTTGAGGTGGATATTGCTGCTGCTGCTGTTGCTGTTGACCATAACCCGGTTGATTATACCCTTGCTGTGGATATTGGGGATACTGCGGGTGCTGTGGATACTGCGGCTGTTGGGGCGCGTAGCCCGGCTGCTGGCCATACGACGGCTGGGGATGGGGTTGTGGGGCGGCCTGCTGGCCTGGCTGCTGCTGGCCCTGCTGGTAGCTATACAGGCGCTGGGTGCGGGAGGGGAAATAGGCGGTGCGCACGCGGTCTTCGGCCCAATAGCGCAACCAGGCCACCAGCATCAGGGTCGCGCCGCCATACAGCGCAAAAAACGCATAGGCAGGGTACAAGGCAACGCCAAACATACCCGCCGCCGAATTGGCCGTAACCAGTATCAGCAGCACCAGCGTGGTGTAGATCAGGATCAGGATCGCCATCCCACCCAACCCGCGCATGGTAAGGGCGGGATAAATCGACAGCAGAATCATGATCACCAGCACAATGCCGCCTTCGTTGCGTGCCAAGCCTTCGCGCAGCGCGGTGCCCTTGTCGTCCGGCACACTGTCATCTTCCTCAAACCGATCCGGAGCAAACAGCGCCGCTTCGTCATAATCGTCTTCGTAGAACATATGAAAGGGTACCACAACCCCTACCGCCACCAGCAGCACCCCCAGCAGCGCCATACCCCGGTAAAAGCCTAGATTATCGCGTTGGTACATTGTATCCCCCTGTTAACCCCATTGGCCGCTGACTGGTGGCTGCGGCTGCTGATACGTGCTGCTGGCGGCATAATCACCAATGTCGTCATCCGGTGAAAGCGCCTGGATCACGCCCGCCAGCGCGATCAGGCCTGCGCCCGCCAACATCACGAACCAGCCGTAACCCAGCGCGCGGTCCAGGTAGTCTGCGTCGATGTCTTTGTCGATGGTGTCCCATACCAGGTAACACTTGTACGCGACAACGAGCAGCAGCGAGACGCCCACCGGCCACAGCCCTTGCTGCTGCATGGCCAGGAAGACCGCTACAAACGCCGCCGCCAGGAACAGCACCGCATCGGCATTCGCTACGATGCCCATTACGGGGTCGAAGCGGTCGCCGTCATCAACCAGGTCTTCGTTCTTGAAATAGTCATAATCGAACAGCGGCGTAGACTCGTCTGCGCAGATGTCTTCGTCGCAAGTTTCGGCAGGCAAAAAGATGCCCACGCCGACCAGCAGCGTGCCGATCAGCGCCAGGCCAATTATCAAAGACCAATTGGCAGCACTTCCCCTCGCGGTATTTCCTCTCAGAAAGATGGTCACGCCAGCCAGCAGCGTGCCGACCAGCGCCAGGCCAATTATCAAAGACCAATTGGTAGAAATTCCCATCGCGGCTCATCCCCTCAGTGAACTGGCAGCATGGGGGTATCATAGCATGGGGCCAAACCTGATGCAACGCTGACGGGTCAACGGAGCAAGCGTACCGGGCAGTGGCGCGCGAATGCTCTAGAATCGGGGGTGAACGCTGACTGGCTGATAGCTATGCTTGGAGGAAAATGATGGCCAACCTGATACGACGCTGGCTCGGACGCGACTCCGGCCCCCAGCCCAGCCCGCCCACCCCACTGACAACGGAGCGCATTGACGCGGGGTACCGGCTGTTCTGGCTCAAGACTGCATTGGAATGGGACACGGATCGTCGAACCATGATCGCCGAACGGGTAGCTGCCGCGATTACGGAACCAGGCTTTGCGGCGAATGGGCTGGAGCGGCGCTTCCGCGTGGCGGGACTGGATGACCAGGCGCACAGTGGGGCGTCGCTGCTGGCGCTGGCGGCAGCGCTGCGCGGGCTGGATGACTTCGACGACGAAGCCGAAGCCCCGTAAGACCAGCATCCCCAAAAACAGGGCGCACCCAAGCGGCACGCCCCAACTTTTTGGCAAAAAACTGGCGAAAAAACACCCTACATCAGGAACATCGGCATACCGAAGACGTGGCGCACTTTCGGGCGGTACTGCGACACATCGTACAGTTCGGCCACGTTCACGCGCTTGATGCTCTGCATGATGGTGCTGACGTTGATGTCGGTGTACAGACCGCGCTGCAAGGCCACCATGCGGCCAAAGCGTCCCTGTTCCACCAGCGACATGGCCATCTGGGCATAGTTGGCGGCCACCATCAGGTCGAGCGAGTCCGGCGCACCGGAGCGCATCAGGTAGGCGACCTGCTGGTAGATAATGTTCTCATCGGTCAGCTTCTTGAGCTGCTCGCCCACAACAGCGCCAATGCCGCCGAGCTTCTTGTGGCCATAGGCGTCGGCCTCGCCACTCTCGATGATCTCGCCCTCTTCCAGACGTGCCCCCTCAGAGACAGTCAGCATGGCGTAGTTGCTGGGGTTGAAGGCTTTGTCGTGCATGATCAACTCGGCCAACTGGTGCATGTTGAACGGCACCTCGGAGATCAGCGCGCGGTCCACGCCCGCCAGGTACGCCGCGATCAGTGACGTTTCGCCGGAATTGCGCCCGAACAGCTCGACCACCGCGATACGCTCGTGGGACCCGGCGCTGGTGCGCAGGTTGTGGATGAAATCCACCGAGCGCGTGACGGCGGTGCTGAAGCCAATGCAGTAGTCGGTGCCGTAGACGTCGTTGTCCATCGTCTTGGGGATAGCAACTACCTTGACGCCTTCGCGGTGCATCCGCTCACCATAGCTGAGCGTATCGTCGCCACCGATGGGGATCAACACGTCAATGCCCAGGTGCTCCAACACGCGCAGTACATGCTCGGTGTAGTCGCCTACATCGCGCCCACGCTTGTCTTGGTGCTGCGGCACTTCCATGTCTTTAAGGTGTTCGGGGACATTGCTGGGTTGAACATTGCTGGGGTTCGTGCGTGAGGTGTGCAGGAACGTCCCGCCGGTACGGTCGACCGTGCGCACGCGATGCTTGTCCAGCGGGATCACCCACTTCTCGCGATCCGCCTCTGGCGCGTCCAGATCGAAGTCGAGCACACTCGCCCACCCGCGGCGCAAACCGAAGATTTCGTGGCCAGCGTCTTGCGCACGATACACGATCTGTTTGATGCACGGATTCAATCCGGGAACGTCACCACCACCCGTCAGCACACCAATACGTAACATGATTTAGACTCCTCCGATTAAACAGAAATGGTCAGGTTACAATGTAAAAAATAATTTTCCCCGCCACCATTATAACAACGGTTTTCCAACTCCGCTTTTGCTATTTATCACCAAAAATCGGTCAAAAAAAACAGGGCCTGACGCCGCGTGCGTGACCCGTGAGAGAGCATAGTAGCTGGTTGTTGGTGTTTGGTTGTTGGTAAAAAACACTGGTACTACTCAAACGCATTGGCGGCCACGACGAAACCCAGCCGGAGGGCAGCATACAGCTCAGCGGAGACCTGCTCGTATTCGCGTTGCAGGGCGGGATCACCGAAGCCCATGTCGTTCCACGATCCCATGCCACCGAAGATGTTGGCCTTGACCGCCGCCGCCAGGATTTGCCGCGCTGCGAGGTTATAGCCGGTCTCCGGCAGCATGTCGGCATGATACGGCGGCTGCGGGTGTGGGTCGTCCAGCAGCGCCACTGCCTCGTCGAGTACGGTGCCCCACGAATCCGCCTGCACTTCCGGGCGGCGCGCAAAATCGGCAGCGGATGAAATGCCCGCCTTCATCTGCGCTTTGGCGGCACTCGCATCCCGTTTCGGCAGCGCGTGAGAGTGACCGGACAGCATACCGCGATATTCGACGTGCCAGGGTTTCTCGGAGGGACCGCCCGTCTCCCACAGCGGATACCACAGCTCGAACCTGTCCGGCCAATCGGTCTGGATCGCATAGGGAACGCTTTCACTCCATGCGGGTGCCACGTATTCCTGTGTTTTACCGCCACGGTGCCCAAGCCCAATGTACCACAGCCGCGACACCCCATTCGCGCGCAAGAACGCGAACCAGTCCGCCAGGCTGCCGGCCACGGCACCCCCCGCCGGATACCGGTCGCTGTCGTCGTCACGAGTGAATGTGATCGATGAGACATACTTGAAGGTGGAGTGGGCAGCCAGGCCGATTTGAGGTTCATTCCCACCCGCCGCCGAGTCGCGCAGCAGCAGGTTGCCGTGCGCGACCAACGCGATGATTTGAGCCAGCCTACCGTCCACCAGGACATCCCCTTCCGATCATGATGCCATCACCACCACCCGGCCCCTACTTCGACAGGACTTCGGCCATGTCGATGTATTCTTTGGACACTTCGCGCTGCTTGGAAATGGCGTCCTCAATGGGAACCGTGCCGATCTCGCGCCCATGCAGCCCAACCATCACGCCGCTTTCCCCGGCCAGCAAGCGCTCGACCGCCGACACGCCCATGCGGGTGGCCAGCAGGCGGTCAAAGGCGCTGGGGCTGCCGCCGCGCACCACATGACCCAACACCGTCACGCGCACCTCGAAGCCAATCGCGTGGCTGCCCAGGTATTCGGCCACTTCGTGCACTTTGGGCGTGGCTCCCTCGGCGATGAGGCCCATCGCGTGGCTCTTGCCCTTCATGTAGGCCGCTTCGAGCGCCTCGCCGATATCCTCCAGCTTGGTGGGATATTCGGGGATGACGATGAATTCCGCGCCGCCCAGGATGCCGCCCATCGTGGCCAGATAACCACAGTTGCGCCCCATCACTTCCAGCAGAAAGCAGCACTCGTGGCTGCTGGCGGTGTCGCGCAGCTTGTCGATGGCGTCGAGAATGGTGTTGAGCGCGGTATCGACGCCGATACTCATGTTGGTGCCCCAGATGTCGTTGTCGATGCTGCCCGGAACGCCGATCACGGGAAAGCCGAGGTTGTGCAGCGCCTGCGCACCGCGCAGACTGCCGTCGCCGCCAATAACGACCAGGCCCTCGATGCCGTGCTCGTTCAAACGCCGGAAGCCGCGTTTTTGGCCTTGTTCCGTTTTGAAGTCCAGATTGCGCGCGGTCTGGAGGATGGTGCCGCCGCGCTCGATGATACCGCTCACGTCGCGGTTGGTCATCCGCTCGAAATCCCCGGCCAGCAGTCCGGCATAGGCTTGCCGGATACCAAACGCTTCGACGCCGTGCGAGGTCGCCGTGCGGATCACCGCGCGAATAGCGGGATTCATACCGGGGGCATCGCCGCCGCTGGTCATTACTGCGATACGTCGCATCATGCAGGTGTGCTCCTTGTTGATCAACCCGTGCAATGCAGGTGGCCCAGGCGCAGACCACGCCCTCATGCCAGGACGCGGGCTGCCCGTGAAGCAACTCCGCAAGGTTTATACACCGGGGCCTGCTGGCTGTCAATGGATTCGCCCTGGTAATTCAGGACAACCGCGC
>JAADYV010000360.1 GCA_010092855.1 Chloroflexota bacterium
CAGCGGTCGCGGTCAGGCCAGAATAGAATGCGGTCGCGGCCTGGGCTTCCGCCGTCGCCTGGAAGTCGGGGAGTGGTGTCGGACTGGGCGTGGGCGTCCAGGCGGTGGCAACAGCGGTTTGCGTGGCGCGCACACTGCTGTCGAGTTGGGCCGCCAGCGTCAGTGTCATGTTCGGCGTGCGGCTGGGTGTAAGCGTCGGCGTCCACAGCGTGGCGGTGGCTGTCAGCCGGGTCGCGGCCTGGGCGTCCGCCGTTGCCTGGAAGTCAGGCAGCGGCGTCCGGCTGGGCGTGGGTGTCCACTGGGCGGCAGTGGCTGTCAGCCGGGTCGCAGTCGCAGCCTGCGCGGTGGCTTGCTCCGCCTGGAAGGTCTGCACCGGATCGGGCGTCTCGCTGGGCGTGGGGGTTGGGGTCCATCGCGTGGCGGTGGCGGTCTGCCCCACCTCTACCGCCGCCTGGGTCGCAGCCTGCTCCGCCTGGAAGGTCTCCACCACATCAGGCGTCTCGCTGGGCGTGGGGGTTGGGGTCCACAGCGTGGCCGTGGCTGTCTGGCCCGCCGCCAGCGTCTGCGTCAGGTCCGGCGTATCGGTCGGGCTGGGCGTGGCCGTGAAGCCCTCAGCGGTGCCGGTTTGCGCCAGCCCAAACGCGATGGCGAAGGTTTCGGTCGGGTTGGGTGTCAGCGTGGCCGTAGCCGTGTCGACGGGGGTGGGCGTGTGCGTCCACCGGGTCGCAATGGCCGTGCGCGTATTATTGGCCACTTGCGTCTGGACATACTGCGTGGCGGCCCCGGCGTTCTGCATATTGACCTGGGCCACGGCTGTCGTCGCCACAATCTGTGCCTCAGGAATGCGCGTGCGGGTCGCGGTGGCGTTGTTGCTTTCGAATACCTCCATCCCGCCCAGGCCCAGTGCCAGGCCCACGATCAGGGCCACGACACCTGCTGCCAACAAGACCGGCCAGATCGCGTTCATAGTGGGCATCCGCTGGCGGGTCCCCTCGTCGGGCGGCGACACGGTGACGGGTTTGCCCCACTCGCTGGCGGTGCGCTGGTCGTCGTGGTGCCGCAGCGCGCGCACCCGGTACGTGGCCGAGACATCCGAAACCGCGCTGGTCGTTTCGACGGTGTAGAACGTTTCGCCCTGGTGATCCTCGTCCATGCCGCGCGGCGTGACGTGCACGGCGTACAGGCGCGCGCCGGGCACCGTCGTCCACGAGATGCGGCGCTCGGTCACGTCGGTGAAGACCGGCGTTTCCAACCGGGCGGGGGCCCGCTGCACGCGGCTCCAGGGCGAGGGCGTGTTGGGCGCGTACAGCGCATTCAACGCGCGCACCCGGTAATACTGGTTGGGCGGCGTTTCGGAAGAGAGGTGAATGGTGGGCACCTCGCCCCGGTAAATGATCTGGCTTTCCTTGGGGTCGAAGTCGGAAGCGGGCGCGGTTTGCAGCTCGTAGCTGCTGGCCTGCTCAATCGGCGACCAGGCCAGGTAATAACCGCCGTGCTCCGACCAGCGCACCGGCTCCAGAATGGGCGGCGTGAGTGCCATCGGCGTCAGGGTGACGGCGTTGCTAGGCGTGCCTTCCACGCCCTGGTTGATGGGCACCACGCGGTAGAAGTCCGTTTTGGTGGCAGGCGGCGAAAACCGGTAGCGCACCTGGCGGCTGTCGGTCAATTCGGCCACCAGGGTGGTTTCTTCGAAGCCCGGTGTCGACGATTCCTCGACGCGGTAGGCGGTGGCGGTCGAAGACGAGGACCACGACAGCTCGCACAGGTTGGGCGACACCCAGCGGTAGGACAGGATCACGCTGGAGGGTTCGGTCAGCACCGGGTTGAGGCGCAGGTCGAATAGGGCCAGCGCGCGGTCGGTTTCTTCGCTCCAGTCTTCGAGCGCGTGTTGCAGATCGGCGGCTCCCAGGTCGGGCAAATCCTCGCCAATCGGGTCGGCGCTGGCGGTGAAAACCAACAGTCGGTCCAGCCCAAACAAGCTGGCGCGGTGGGCGTGCAGCGCCATGCCGACTGGTTCCGGGCCGTTGGCCGCCGTCCAGCATTCTTCCGTCTCCAGCACCGTATCGAGCGTGACGGGTTCGCCTGCGCGGTCCAGCAGCACCACGCCGTTCATACCCAGCCAGGCCAGGTAAATGCGCCCGCCCGCGACATTCCGCTCCAACCGCCCGCAGATAAACCCGGAGGGGCCGTCGGGCACGCCATCCTCCGGCACACCGTCCGGCACGTTGCCATCCAACGTCTCAGCCCAGCGGCTGGTATCCGACAGCCAACTGCGCAGGTTTTCGGGCCAATCGTCGTCGGTGGACTCGCGCGTCCACAGATAGTCCACCAGGAAATCGGACAGGAACGCCGCCGCCGGGCCGTCTGTCAGCGCAAAGACCAGCCGGTCAGCGTCTTGCACCACGACCAGCGCAGCGGGTACGGGATTGTCCTCATCGAGGGGCGCGCCCGCCGGTTGGTAGGCGTGTCGCCAGCGCCCGTGCGCGCTGCGTCCCTGGTGGAGCGGGGCGGTTTGGGGACCTAACTGAATCCGCTGAACGTTGCTCATATATCATTTCACCCCGGAACGTAGATGGTCAGACCACGCATCTTAGTGTATGCGCCCACGCAGAATTGGGCAAATTTAGTCTGGGTTTCGCGCTGGTCCTGTTGCGTTAATCGTCGGTTACCGTCGGGGGAAAACGGCGCAGCGATCAGGCGTCTTTGATGCGCGCCACCAGGTCGCGAACCGACCGGCTTGTATTGCAGCCAGGGCGCAGGCTTAATTCATCCTCACTCGTTTGACAAAGCTCAAGGGGACCTGTATAATGTCCCCGACTTTGGAAAGGAGGGCGCGCTCGCGTTTCTAACCGCTTGGTATCAGCAGTAGTTGACAGAGATTATTGGCCAGTCCTTGAGTTCTGGCGGATACAGTCTAAGACCAACGTAGGCACAGCGCGTTTCCAGTAAGCGGAATTTCAAACCGATCTCCCCTCCCTGAAATGGGCGGAGATCGGTTTTTTGCATCTCTGGCCCAGAGTCAAAATCAAAAACCCCAGGGGGGAAAAGATAGAGGCAATGGTCGATCAAACAGAATTTACAAGCACAGTCGATGATTTGGAGATGGACTTCCTCACGCTGTTGGAGGAATCCTTCGCCGTCGAACAACCCACACGGGGGGACATTGTCACGGGCGTGGTTTTGACCGTAGACAGTATGGGCCTGCTGGTGGACCTCGGCATGAAGCGTGACGGCGTCGTGTCGCGCAATGACCTGGAAAAACTCGGTGACGACGTGGACTTCCATGTTGGCGACGAAATCCCGGTGATGATCGTGCGCACCGAGGACCGCGAAGGCAACATGATTGTATCGATCTCACAGGCCAAGCAGAACGAAGACTGGCTGAAGGCCGAAGAGATGATGAACAACGAGGACATCTACGACAGCGAGGTCGCGGACGCCAACCGAGGCGGCCTGATCGTGCCCTTTGGCAACCTGCGCGGCTTCATTCCCGCCAGCCATGTGGTCGAGCTGCCGCGTGGCCTGAGCGAAGACGAACGCAAAGACCACCTGGCGCGCATGGTGGGCCAGCCGATCTCGGTCAAGGTGATCGAGGTCAACCGCCGCCGCCGTCGCCTGGTGCTTAGCCAGCGCGAAGCCCAGCGCGAGATCCGCGACGCCAGCAAAGACGCGCTGCTGGCCGAGTTGGTCGAAGGTGAAACGCGGCAGGGCGTGGTCAGCGGGCTGCGTGACTTCGGCGCATTTGTCGATCTCGGTGGCGCGGACGGCCTGATCCACATCAGCGAGCTGGCCTGGCACCGTGTCAAGCACCCGCGCGAACTGCTCAAAGTGGGCGACAAGATTGACGTCTACATCCTGCGGCTGGACCAGGATGGCCGCCGCATTGGGCTGTCGCTCAAGCGCTTGCAGCCCAATCCCTGGAGCCAGGTGGACGAGATGTACCACGTTGGCCAGGTGGTCGAGGGTGTGATCAGCCGCGTAACCCAGTTTGGCGCATTTGTCAGCCTGGACCCCGGCATCGAGGCGCTGCTGCACGCCAGCCAGATTTCCGATCCGCCGCCCGAAGACCCCAGCCTGATGCTGCACGAGGGCATGGTGCTCAACGCGCGCATCATCAGCATCGAATCGCACCGCCAGCGCCTGGGCCTGAGCATCCGCGATGTGGCCGATTCCGGCGTCATGTTGGACGGCGGTTTTGATGCCGAGGACGCCGATGATATCGACGCCGATGATGTCGTCGCCGATGATATCGACGCCGATGATGGCGACACGAATGATGTTGACGCGGACGACACCGATGGGGCTGCTGACGCCGAAACAACCGAAGCGGAAGCCGAAATTGAGGCTGGCGAAAACGCACCAGACGCGGTAGAATCTGGCGTGGTTGAGACGGTTGCCGAGGAAGAGCCAATTGCTGAATAGCAAGTGACGATTAAAGTGAGTTCGGGGCAGGTTGTCTAGACATCACCTGCCCTTTTTTTGGCCCATCAAAATCAACGATAAACAGGATAGAAGGGTGGTGAAACACAGATGGCACATGTCGAACTGCAACCCGGCGAATCGCAGGAACAACTGCTCAAGCGATTCCGCAAGCAAGTAGCCAAGGATGGCATTCTGAGCACGGTGCGACGCAAGCGGTGGTACGTCTCCAAGAGTGAGCTGCGGCGCATCCAGAAGAAAAAAGCTATCCGCCGTGCCCGGCGCAAACAGCGCAAGTCCTCGTATTAGGTGGTAGCGCATGGCTAAGCGCGAAGAAGACAAAATCCAGATGGAAGGCACGGTAGTCGAAGCCTTGCCCAACACCCAGTTCACCGTCGAACTGGACAATGGGCACCAGGTGCTCGCCTACCTGTCGGGCAAAATGCGGCGCTATTACATCCGCATTTTGTTGGGCGACCGGGTGCGGGTCGAACTGACTCCCTATGACCCCAAGCGGGGGCGCATCACCTACCGCTATAAGAAGGGCGGCGGGCGGCCTCCTGAGTCGGAAGAATAGGTCGTGTTGGCCGGGTGGCATGTCAGCAATGTGTTTCCGTCAACACGACCCCAACCTTCTGGTCAGGCCATCCCGTGAACAGACCGGGGAGTGTGGCGCATCATCGGCCCCTGTTTCGACCCGCCATCACCCGGCGGGCAGCCGCCATACAGCAGCCTTTTATGACGCTTGATGGCTCGACAGGACACGTACCGAACGTGTCTTTATTTATTCCTGGTGACAAACTATGTCGGACCAAACCTGGCGCATTTACGCCCTCAAATATAACCAGAAACTGCACTATACCCTGCCCGCCCACCTGCTGCACGAAGATGGCCAGATGATGGTCTTTCAGGCCGTGCAGGGCGGCCAGATCGACCACCAGACGCGCGGCATGCAGTTCCCCATTCAGCGCCGTTCCGATATGATCTTCTTTCGCAACCGCTGGTACAACGTTTACCGCAATTATCGCCATGCCGACCCCACCCTGCTCGACCACATCTACTGCAATATCGGCCTGCCGCCGGTGATCTCCGACCTCACGGTGGCCTTTGTCGACCTGGACCTGGACGTGCAGTTGTGGCCCGATGGCCGCTGGGAAGTGCTCGACGCGGATGAATTCGACGCGCACGCCGCAGAGATGCACTATCCCGACGATGTCCGCCGCATCGCGCGCCAGGTGGTGCACGATATCCTGGCGCTGTGGGACCGGCGCGAATATCCGTTTAACGTGTGAGGCTGCGGGGCATTAACCTCGTTTGCGCAGGTAGGCCAGGATCGCCTGCGTGCCCTGCGCGACGACCTCCGGCGGCGGGTCTTCGAGTGGGTTGCCATACAGAGTAAGCACTTTCAAGCTCGTCAACTGCCCCAGTTCCGGCGGCAGCCTCCTCACTACGTTGTTCTCCATCCAGAGCGCCTCCAGGTTGGATAGCTGGCCAATCTCTGGCGGCAGTTTGGTCAATATATTTTTCACAATATGAATTGATTCCAGATTGGTCAACTGGCCAATCTCTGGCGGTAATTCTGTCAGCAAGTTCCCGCTTAAGAGTAGCTGTCTCAACCTGGTCAACTGGCCAAATTCGGGAGGCAACTCGATCAGGTCGTTGTTATTCAGGAAAAGCCATTCCAGATTAGCCAACTGCCCAAATTCGGGAGGTAGTCGGACCAGGTCGTTGTTGTTCAGCCAAAGCCACTCCAGATTGGTCAATTGGCCGATTTCTGGAGGTAGGCTCGTCAGGTGATTTCCAATCAGATCAAGCGATTCAAGGTTGGCCAACTGGCCGATTTCCGGGGGCAGGCGGGTCAGGTGTTTTTCGCTCAGATCAAGCCTTGTCAAACTGGTCATGCCCCATAGTTCTGATGGCAATGGGCTCAGTTGATCACCCTCTAAGCCAAGCGAGGTAAGACCCGGTAGCTGCCACAGTTCTGCTGGGAGTTCTCTCAATCGGTTCTCGCCCAGTTGCAGGGATCGTAGTTTGGTGAGTTCCCCGATCTCTGAGGGCAGGCTCGTGAGTTCGTTTTGCCGCACACTCACCCATGCCAACTCGGTCAACTGGCCGATTTCTGGCGGCAGGCTGGTCAACTCTAGTCCATGTAAATCCAGCGCTGACAGGTTAACCAATGTCCACAGCACCGAGGGAAGCGCGACAAGGGGATTTCCGCCAATGCGCAGGTCGACCAGGCCAGTCAACTGCCATAGTTCGTCTGGCAGGCGGGTGAACTGATTTCGACCAAGATAGAGGCTGCGTAGATTAGTCAACTGCCCGATCTCCGGCGGCAGCGTTGCGAGTTGGTTACCTCCCAGGTCGAGCGACGCAAGATTAGCTAGCTGTCTGATCTCCGGGGGCAGACTGGTCAGAAAGTTCGCTTCTACGACGAGTTTAGTCAACCTGGTCAACTGGCCGATTTCTGGGGGCAAAGCCGTGAGGCCCAATTCGGCCAGTTGAAGCTCGGTCAGTTCCGTGAGCTGTCCAATCTCCGGGGGCAGGTGGGTCAGGTCACCGGCCATGTGTTGCAGTTCGCCCAGGTCAAGCTCGGTCGCACCGGTATCGCGTGCC
>JAADYV010000361.1 GCA_010092855.1 Chloroflexota bacterium
CGGGCAGCCCAACCGGTTAATATTGCGCAAACGAATCGAACGGATTGAGAGCAGTATCCGCCCGCCCAGCGCGATTCAGGAACTCAACGCCATGCGCACCATCAGCGAGGTGATGACGTCCAACATCGATCTCGATGACCTGCTGAACCTGATCCTCAATAAACTGGTTGCCACCATCAATGCCGAACGCGGCACGTTGTACCTGGTCGATGAGCAAGCGAACGAACTCTGGTCGCGGGTCCTGATGGATCAGGAAGGGCACCTGTCGGAGATCAGGATGCGGATAGGCGAAGGTATCGCGGGGCATGTAGCCGCTTCGGGCGAAGTGGTCAACATTCCGGACGTGTATGCCGATCCGCGCTTCAACCAGGACTTCGACCGCACGTCGGGTTTCCGAACACGGACAATGCTGGCCGCGCCGATGTTCAATCCCCAGCAGAAAATCATCGGCGTGGTCCAGTTGCTCAACAAGCAAGACGGTCCTTTCTCCTGGCGCGATGAGCGGTTGTTAGCCGCGATGTCGTCGCAAGCCGCGATCAGCATCGAAAATGCGCGGCTGTACCAGCAGGAAATGCAGCAACGCCTGATCAACCAGGAACTCAAGACGGCTTACTCGATCCAGGCCAGTTTTTTGCCAGCCTCGATTCCCCAACATGAAGGGTGGGACTTCGCCGCCGTCTGGCAGCCAATCCGCAATGTGGCCGGTGATTTTTACGACTTCTACCAGATCGACGACGGACGGTTGGCGGTCATCATCGCCGACGTGTCGGGCAAGGGGATTCCGGCGGCCTTGTTCATGGCGCTGAGCGTAACCATGCTGCGTTTCGGTATGTCACTGGGCCTCTCACCGGAAGAGGTCACCCAGCGTGCCAATGAACTGCTGCTGGCAGAACAGCGTTCGCGCATGTTTGCGACAACGTTCATTGGCTACATCGACCTGGAAAACGGCGGGGTCGATGTGGCGTCGGGCGGACATAACCCTTCCCTACTATACCGGGCGGCAGCCCAAACATGTGAGTACATCACAGCTCCCGGCGTGGCGATTGGCGTCTTCAAGGCTGCCGAGTACGGTTGTTTGGCAGAACATATGGAACCGGGCGATATCCTGGTGCTGTATACGGACGGCATCACCGAGGTGATCAACACTGACGAAGATGAATTCGGCGAAGACCGCCTGGAGCACCTGATTATTGAACATGCCGCCCTGCCGGCCCAGGAAATCACCGAGCGTGTGCTGGATGCCGTCAAGACGTTTGCTGGCGAACAAGCCCTGTTTGACGATGCGACACTGGTTGTTGTCAAGCGCACACTTGTGTAACGGACATTGGCATAGATCATGCGCGGCATCGCACGAAAACACGAAAACTAACCACTATTCGAACCATCGGGTTACAATGAAGTCTGGCATGTTTCACAATCGGAAGGCACGGTAATGGGACTCAATACGAGTGATGCTGACTACGAAGTGCTCCTAAACCAGATCGTCAATTCGACACAAGCATGGGGTTGGAATGTGGCCTCACTCGTTTTGTACCAGGCAACTGCTGCCGAGATTATTGCGTCCACGGATCCCGGCCTGCAACACCTACTCCCGGCAGAGGTGCCTGACGCGCTGCACCCGCAAACCTGGCGACATGAACACCTGCGCATCAGCCAATCGTACCTGACCGGAGAACAGTCGGTTTCGGCCCAGAGTGCCACAACCTGGCAGGCCGGGGACCAACTGTTTATTCCCCTGGGCGTAAACGACCAGGAAGTCGGCTGGCTGATCATCAGCGAGCCAGACAGCGGGCTGGTTCCCACTGAAGCGGACGTCCAACTGCTGGAAACGCTCGCGCGCCAGGCAGCTATGACCATCCAGCAAGCCCAACTTCAGCAGGCATTTCACCGCCAATTCTTGCGGCAGCGGGTCCTGAACGAGATCGCCCACACCATCAGCCAATACCTGGACTTGGCCGAGTTGTTCGAGGCCATTACGTCTTAACTGCGGCTGATTTTTCCGTTCCGGCGTGCCAGCATCACCCTCCGTGAAGGCCAGCGGCCACACGCGCGCGTATTTGTACAAGATAGCAACACCAAATCACAGCTTGCCGCCCCGCTCGAAGACCTGGCATTTGCCCAACTGGTTCAACACGACCACACCTTCCGCATCGTAACCGACCTTACGGACGATTGTGAGTTGGCCGAAGAAGAGGTACTGCGTGCCGACCGCATCCGGTCCTATGTGTGTTTGCCGGTGCAAATGTGGGGCCAGGTACTGGGCGCGTTTAACCTTGCCTCAGAAACACCTAACACGTTTCTGCCTGAAGATATCGGCCTCTTGATGCAAATCGCGGACCATATTTCGGCAGCGGTTTGGAATGCGCTGCTATACGAGGTGGAACAAACCCGGCGCAAAACCGCCGATGCCCTGATCCAAATGGCCAAGATCGTCAACTCCACGCTGGAACTAGACGAAGTGCTGAAGCTGGCACTCGAACAACTCGGCAGCGTGATCGATTATGACACCGCCTCGATTCTGCTCTTGGATGGCCCTGATCTGATCGTCAAGGCCTGCCGGGGTTTTCAACAGCCTGACCTGTTGGTGGACCAGAGCATTAACCTGACCCCCAACAACGTGGCTTACCACACCATCCAGGCGCAAGAAGTGCGGGTCGAAGCCGATGTCCAACAGTTAGCAGAATGGGATAAACATCGCACTGACATCGAAGGCGCACAGACGATACATGCCTGGATTGGTGCGCCGCTCGTTGTACGTGGCGAGAGGATTGGCATTCTCGTTCTAGACAGTTTTATCCCGGCCTACTTCACCGACGAAAACGGTGAAACTGCCGCTGCATTTGCCGACCACATCGCCCTCGCCATTCACAACGCCCGGTTATTTGAGGATGCGGAGGAGCAACGTAACAAACTGGCCGCGATCCTCACCGATACGACCGATGTAGTGCTTGTGTTGGACACCAACAGCCACATCTGGTTGTTGAATCCAGCAGCCGAACGATTACTCAAGCTGCGACACACCCAAGTAGTTGGTTCACCTGTCAGCGACTTGGGGTTACCCGAACTCACCCAGGCGCTGGCCGAAGCGCTGGCATCCGAGCAGCCCACTACCAGTGAAATCACTGCGCTGGATGGTAGCGTCTTCAATGCCAGTATCGCGCCAGTGCACGAGGTCGGTTGGGTGATCACCATGCAAGATATCACCCCACTTAAGGAACTGGACCGGCTGCGCACCGAATGGGTCGCGGCGGTCTCGCATGACCTGAAAAACCCGATCCAACTGGTGCAGTTAGGGGCGACTTTGCTAGAAATGGACGGTCCGCTGAACGACGCGCAACTGGAGCGCGTGGCGATCATCCAACGCAGTGCCGAACAACTCAGTGACCTGGTAGCCAGCGTGCTAGACCTGGCGCGCCTCGAAGCCGGTCCTTCGCTGCGCCTGGACTTGCTCAACCCTCTGGAACCAATTTCCGCTGCCCTATCCGAGATCGAGCACCTGGCGGCCAAAAAGGACCAGATCCTCACCCGCGACGTACCGCACGATCTGCCGCAAATTATGGGAGATCGCGCGCTGTTGCAGCGTGCATTGGCTAACTTGCTGGGCAACGCAGTGAAATACACCACGTTCGGCGGGGAGATCACGCTGCGCGCCGAGAGCCGCGAACAACATCTGCTGCTCGACGTGATCGATACCGGTCAGGGCATCCCGGAAGACGCCCTCCCTCACCTGTTTGATCGCTTTTACCGCGTACCAGGCACTAAGGCCAAAGGCAGCGGCCTGGGTTTAAGCATCGTCAAAAGCATCGTGGAGAAACACGGGGGCGAGATCGAAGTTCAGAGCGCGGAGGGCAAAGGCAGCACTTTTACGCTAATCCTCCCGCTGGGAACGAGTTAGAACAAGCGCTGGCAGCCACAAACACACTCAATGAAACTAAAAGGGATCAAACCGGCGAACGGGACTGATCCCTTCCTTTTTCCCCTACAGCCACAAATCAGATTTACACGAGGATGTGGTCAATCGCTTCCGTCAACTGCGCTAGGTTGCGCACCTGGTACACCGCGCTGCACAGCGGCGCATAAGCGGGCATATCACTATCGCCGGTCCCCCACTGGGCCGGGTATTCGGGATTCATCCAGATCAGCTTGCGCGCACGTTGGCCGATCTTGCTGAAGGTTTCCAGGTTGGGATCGTTGTAGTTGTTGCGCCCATCACCCAACACGATCACGGTGGTGCGGCTATCTACGGCATCCATGTGATCGCTCTCGAACTGTTCCAGCGAATAGCCCAGATTAGTGTTGTAGTAGCCAGACGGCAGCTTGGTCAACACGACATAAACCGCCTCATCCAGTTCGAGACTCGTCATGTCGGATGTAACTTCTTCCAGGTGGTCGATAAAGGCGAAGCTCCGCGTCTTCTGCACCTGGTCTTGCAGCTCGTATAATATGCGCAGGAAAAACTCAGCCACCGGGCGCATTGAAGTGCTCACATCCAAAATCGTCACCAGTTTGGGCTTGAGCCGCCGCTGCTTATAGCGCATCTCGAACGGCACCCCACCATAGCGCAGGTTGGCGCGAATGGTCGATTTGGGATCAAGCGTGCCCTGCTTGCCGCGTTTCTGGCGCAACGCTGCCCGGCTGCGCAAACGGGCGGCCAGGCGGCGCACCTGCTCGCGGAGTTGGTCCATTTCGCCCTGGCGCAGTGAGCTGAAAGGCCGCTGCATCAAGTCGTTGATCGGCTTCTGACGCTGGGATTCTTCGATCTGCTGGTCGCGCAGGCTCTGGCCCGCGAACTGCTCCAACTGTTGTTCCAGGCGCTCCATATTGTCGCCCACGCGCAGTTGCAGTTCTTCGATGGTGGCCGGGTCCATGCCCTCTTCGGCCAACAGCTCCCACAACTGGTCGAGCAGCTCCTGCAATTGTTCCCAGTTGAGCAGGTCCTGCATCCGGCGAGCGGCCCGCTGCGCGCCATACGGTGAAGGCGTCATCTGGTCGAGTTCGGCTTGTTGGGCCAGTTCATCCAGTTCTTCCTGGGATGGGCCACGCCCACTCAACAGCCAATCCAGCAACTGCTGCAAGTCCATTGCCATTTGCTGCATCAAATCGCGCAGCGCATCTTGCAGCATTTGCTGCTGTTCGGGCGTGAGTTCAGCCATCGGATTGATCAGCGGCGGTGCGCCGGTGCCGAAATACTGCGGGAACAACTCGTCGAACGTGGGCTGCGAAGAAGCATCCTTAACCAGCGTCGAGCGCAAACTCAGGCGAAATGCCTCACGGTCCACAATGCCCAGAAACTCGATGGCACGCCAGGCATCCTGACTCTCAGCCAGCGAGACGCGAACCCCGGACGCCCGCAGAGCGGCCACAAACCTAGCTATACGCTCTTCCATAGCCATTCCCTTCCTGCCGGTTCAACGCCCGGCGCGCGCGTTCAACATCGGCTTCATGCTTGAGCAGCACCGTCAGAGTGTTCTCCAGCGTTTCGGGATCAAGCGACCGGGCATTGAGCGTCAACAGCGCGCGCGCCCAATCCAGCGTTTCACTGACACTGGGGTTTTTCTTCAACTGCAACTGGCGCAGCGATTGCACGGTTTCTACGGCCTGGCGTGCGAGTCGCGGCGTGAGACCGGGCACCTTAACCTGTACAATGCGCAGTTCCTCTTCGACGTTGGGATAGTCGATGTAGATGTACAGGCAGCGCCGCTTGAGCGCTTCGCTGAGTTCGCGGGTGTTGTTGCTGGTGAGGAACACGACCGGATGCTGCTTGGCCGCGATCGTGCCAATTTCGGGAATACTCACCTGAAAATCGCTGAGGACTTCGAGCAGAAACGCCTCAAACTCAGCGTCCGCGCGATCAATTTCATCGATCAGCAGCACAGTCGGCGCATCGTTGTTAATCGCCTTGAGCAGCGGACGCGGCAGCAAAAAACGGTCCGAGAAGAAAACGTCTTCCTCACTTGCTAACCGGTCCGCTGCTTCGGCTAGCGATCCAGCATCGGCCAGCAAATCGGAGAGCTTGTCGCGCAGCAACTGGGTGTACAGCATCTGCTTGGCATATTCCCATTCATACAGCGCTTTGCTCTCGTCCAGACCTTCATAGCACTGCAAGCGGACCAGTTCGCGCCCGGTGGCGGCGGCCCAAGCTTTGCTTAGTTCGGTTTTCCCCACACCCGCCGGCCCTTCGGCCAGGAGCGGTTTACCTAGCTTTTCGGCCAGGTACAAGATCGTGGCGATCTCATTGGTCGCAATATACTGCTGGCCGGACAACCCATTCTTTACCTGATCAACCGTGTCAAACATTCCCCATCTCCTTAGCTGTGGGTGAACCACCCGCGCCGGGCGACACTGAAATTTACGATATTCATATAAATTATAGCAATAACGAGCTATGGCAACCGCGTTACAGTTTGTTGTGGTGTTGATGGCGATATTGGGAGGGAAAACGGCGTAGTTTTTGGGCGGATTTCGAAAGCGAAACGAATTACTATGAAAGCTTTTTCTGGGCTTCGCCGTCCTGCAGACTTTTCATCTACAGTTACAAAATAGTATACCGCAAGGGAGAATTACATGCCAGTAATTGGGTGATTATTAACTCATCATTCGATGTATGCTGTCTACATCCACACGGGCCAGCAAGACGGCCACATCTGAGGAGGAATTGAATATGTCTAACACGACCTACGAACTACGTCCGATTGGCACGGTACGCGCTTCCAAAGGCACCTTCCGCCTGGAAATCGAAGCACCATTTCGCCCCGCCTTGAAGGAATTGGGCCAGTTCAGTCATGTGATGATCTTCTGGTGGGCGCACGAAGTCGACACCGACGAATACCGCGCCATCACACAGGCCGACCTGCCCTATGCGCCTGGCGTGAACGCGGGTATCTTCGCCTGCCGCTCCCAGGCCCGGCCCAACCCGATCGGGTTGACCACCATGGCCATACTGAACGTTGATGAGGAAGCCGGAATCGTGGAACTGCCCTGGATTGACGCCATTGACGGCACACCAATCCTGGACCTCAAGCCTTATATCCCGATGGCGGACCGTATTCGGGATGTGCAGCAAGCCGAATGGTTGAAAGACTGGCCGATGTGGATGGAAGATGCCGCCGCATTCTTCGCTGAGCACGACGTCGACGTCAGCTAGCGGTAGCGTGTTGATAGGGTGTAGGGGGAACGCTTTTCCCCCTACACGACCTTGTCCGAGATGTCTATCGGTTTACTGCGCGCGATAGTAATAATCCACTGCTTGCCAGGTACCGCCGGTGATGTCATAGACGCGGTTGTCGGGCGCACTGATCAACGTGCGGTTGCCGTGGCGCACCACCAACGCCGTGTAACCGTGTGTGCCCCCAATGCCCCACCCCACTGCGTTTCGTACATTCGGGTTCGAGCGCCACACCAGCCCAAATCCGCGGTCCGGCTGCTGCAATCCCGGCGGTGGAACCAGGCTGGGATCGGTTTCGGGCATACCCTCCTGCCAAGTGTCCGCATATTGCAGCACATAGCCGCCTAGTTCGTTCGTTTGATTCACCAGCACATAGATCTGGTCGGCTTCTTCCAGCCAGAACATAAAGCCGCGCTCCAACGGGTAGTAGGCAGCGGCGGACGTCGAATACGTGGGCGCGTTGGGATCGGGATTCTGCGCGGCGGCATTCAGCGGCCAGCCAATCAGCGCCAGCACCACACCAGCCAACAGCACAACAGCAATCGCAAACACCAGTTTCTTCAGCATAGTCTGTCCTTTGTTTTTTCGAGAAAGCCATCAAGCATCATTATAGTCGTGCGCCTGTTTTGTGCAGCTTTGCCGGACATACATCAACTCTTGCTCTCCCGTGACAGATTTCCCAGGCGAGTGATTCTCCTGATTCCTGTGTCCTCAATGAGAATAAAGTAAATAAACGCTATAAATATATAGACATTAGACACAAACTGTGATATCCTATAGTCAGATTGAGACGGATTTCACAATCTGCTGATCTGCTGCTATCGCAAGAGACTATCGAACAGGCAAAACAAGAAGGAGTCCAGCCATGTCTACCACAACCCAACGCCCGCGCGTCATCATTATTGGGGCTGGCTTCGGTGGCCTGTACGCCGCTCGCAGGCTGGCGAAAGAAGACGTTGACGTTCTGCTAGTGGATCGCCAGAACTTCCACCTGTTTTCCCCCTTGCTCTACCAGGTCGCTACGTCTGGCCTCGATCCCAGCGAAATCGCGTACCCGGTGCGGGGCATCTTTCGCGGCAAGGACAACGTTCGGTTTCTGATGGGCGAGGTCGAACGCATCAACCCGGACCGCAAAACCATCGACGTGCGCACCAACGGCGAAACGCACCCGGAAGCCTACGACTATCTAATCGTGGCAGCAGGCAGCCAGACTCACTATTTTGGTATGGACCAGGTGCAGCAGCACGCCTTTGGCCTCAAGACGCTGGCCGAAGCGGTCAGTCTGCGCAATCACCTGCTGACCAGCTTCGAAAAAGCCGCCTGGAGCAAAGACGACGACTACCGGCAAGCGCTCACCACGATGGTGGTCGTGGGCGGCGGTCCAACCGGCCTGGAAACTGCTGGCGCGCTGTACGAGCTGTACGAGCACGTGCTGCGTCAGGAATATGAGCAGCAGCTAGGCGACATCACCGGGCGCGTGATTATGGTCGAATTGCAGGATCACCTGCTGGACCCATACCCGGCCAAACTTCAGGAAGCGGCCCGCCGTCAGCTTGAAGGGCTGGGGGTAGAGGTTATTCTGGGCAACGGCGTGAAAGAAGCCGCTGACGACCACATCGTGCTAAGCGATGGCACGGTGATCCGTACTCACACGCTGGTGTGGGCGGCAGGTGTAAAGGCGTCACCACTGGCTGAAATGCTCGATGTCGAACTGCAGCGCGGCGGACGGGTGCCGGTCGAGCCGACAATGGAAGTGATTGGACGCCCGGACATTTACGTCGTGGGCGATATGAGCTACCTGGAAGACAAAAACGGCAGCCCCTACCCGATGTTGATCCCCGTCGCCAAACAGCAGGGCATTACAGCCGCGCGAAACATCTTCAACCGGATTGAGGACCAGCCGGAAAAAGCGTTCCGCTACCGGGATCGCGGCATCATGGCCACCATCGGACGCCGTCGCGCCGTCGCCTGGATATACTACCGCATCCAGCTTACCGGCTACCTGGCGTGGCTGGCGTGGCTGTTCCTGCACCTGGTCACGTTGATGGGCTTCCGCAACCGGCTCAACGTCTTTGTCAACTGGGTATGGAACTACTTCACCTATGACCGCTCGGTGCGCATCATCCTCAAGCCGGGTGGCGTGACCGATTCCGAAGCCCAACCTGGCTCCATTGCCATGAAAAACGGCCACCGCTCCGAAGGCGTCGAGGAAACGCTTCAAGAGACGGTGCCCATCAGCGAGCAGTAGGTACTCCCGCACACTAAATCACAGCACTTCACAGGGGCTTAGGCGACTGCGCCCCGATTGTTCCTCCTGGTTCCCTACGCGCCGAAAAACGCCAGGATCGCGTCCGCGACCTGCTCGACATGGTCCAGCGGCAGTTCGGGATACATCGGCAGCGACAGCACTTCGGCGGCAGCCTGCTCAGCGTGTGGGAACTGCCCTGCCCGGAAACCCAGGTCGGCGTAGGCGTCCATCTGGTGCACCGGCAGCGGGTAATGAATGCCGGTCGGAATGCCTTGCGCTCCCAACGCAGCTTGCAGCGCATCACGTTCCGGCGTGCGAATAGCGTACACATGGTAGATGTGTTCCAGGCCGGGCACAACCGGCGGAAGCCCGATTCCGGCCCTGGCCAGCAGCTCGTCATACAGCGCGGCCCGTTCCCGGCGTGCCGTATTCCAATCGTCCAGATAGCGCAGCTTCACGCGCAGCACCGCCCCTTGCAGCGCATCCATCCGGTTGTTGTAGCCGGGCAATTCATGCTGGTGTTTTTCCGCCTGGCCCCAATCGCGCAGCATCCGAATCCGGTCCGCATAATCCGGGTTATCGGTCACCACCATGCCCGCCTCACCATACGCGCCGAGGTTCTTGGCCGGGTAAAAGCTGAAGCAGCCGAGAGCGCCCATGCTGCCCGCCCGCCAACCGTCAAAAACCGCGCCGTGCGCCTGGGCTGCATCTTCGATTACCAGCAGGTCGTGGCGTTGGGCAATGTCCAGGATCGCGCCCATATCGGCCAGTTGGCCATGCAGGTGCACCGGCATGATAGCCCTGGTGTAAGGCGTGATCGCGCTCTCGATCTGGTCGGGGTCTATCGACAGGGTTCCGGGGTCGATATCAACAAACACCGGGCGTGCGCCGGAATAGTAGATCGCGGCTACCGTCGCCACAAACGTAAACGGCGTGGTGATCACCTCGTCGCCGGGCCGGATGCCCGCGGCCAGCAGCGCCAGGTGCAGCGCGCTGGTGCCGGAATTGAGGCCGATGCCGTATTCAGTGCCGCAGTAGTCGGCAAATTCTGTCTCATACGCGGCAACTTCTTCGCCCAGCACGAAACGCCCGCTCTCCAATACGCGGCTGATGGCGTCGTCGATTTCGCGCTTGATGCTATGATACTGCGCTTTCAGGTCTACAAACTGGATCATGCCCCCCTCCGTTCGCGTACATCCCCGATCACACGGGCCGGAACGCCCGCCACTATCGCAAAATCTGGCACATCGCGCGTCACGACCGCCCCGGCTCCAACCAGCGCTTCTTCGCCAATGGTCACCCCGGCCAGGATCGTGGCGTTGCTGCCCAGCGACGCACGCCGCCGGACCCGCGTCTCGACCAGCACCCAGTCGTCGCCAGATTGCAACTCCCCTGCCGCAGTTGTGGCACGCGGCATGATATCGTTGGTGAACATAACACCGTGCCCGACAAACACCTCATCCTCGATGATCACGCCCTCACAGATGAAACTGTGCGAAGATATCTTGCACCGCGCGCCAATCGTTGCCCCGGCCTGGATTTCGACAAAAGGGCCAATCCGTGTTTCCGCGCCGATTGTACACCCATAAATATTAACCAGTGCTGGCTGGAATATCTTGACCCCATCCGCCAACCGGACGTTATCCGCCACAGGCATAGCACACTCCTGTTCTTCGAAAGAATCTCCCCCCAGTATACTGGATTTGCTGATAGAATAGAGGTGACGCTAAGTAGCACAGGCATCAAGGCGGTGACAGCCATGCAGTATCTAGTTGATCCCAGTAACCTGGACGAAACGCTCGAACAATTGACGCCAGCCTTCAACCTCCCCGATCAAACCTGCACCATCCTGCGCCGCATCATCGCCATGTTTCCCCGCCCGATTGAAGTCATGGTAGACGAAGCAACCGCCCTGCTCTACCAGGACCTGGCCATGGCCGACAAGTTCTCGTTTGATATGGATACCGATGCGTTGGTGTTGTTCAGCTGGGAGCCGGAAGTCATCATCGACGCATTCATCGAGATGGCCATGTATCTCAACGGCTTTGCCACCATGCTCGGCAACCGGGAAGAATGGATCATAGAATTCACCATCGGCACCTGGAAGCCGGTCAAAAACCGTATCAAGCGGCAGCTTGGCATCCAGGTACACGACCATCCACGCATGGTCGTTGGACTGCCTCCCAACAAAGACCAGACTCCAGCAGACGATCCCTACCCATTCCGCAAGCTGGTTTCGAGCTACGATATCGTATCGTTTCACCAGATGGTAGTGCTGGCAGCGCGCGATGATGTTGCCGTATATTTCCCGCCAGAAACCCATTCGAAGGTGCTGGCTGTGTACGTATATATGCGGCGCGCAATCCAGGAAGTTGCGCAAGGGTTGAGCCTGGGGGATTACGAAGAATTCAACACCCGGTTGCTCGAAGCCGTCCAAAAATTGCAGAACCTGTTCAACCCCTCCCGGCTATCCTATCCCCAGTGGTTGGAGCAGTTCGAACAAACGGAGATGGACCTGGGTACCTTGCCGCCTCAACGCCAGGACCACGATAACCCCTTCGAAGAATTCATCGAAGAGTTATTCTCCGACGACGACGCAATAGACGACGCAGACGACGATTTCCCTTTTTAGCTGCGATGCAAGAACACTATTTCTTCGAAGCCCACAAGGAGTGGGACCTGGCGCGCCGCAAAGCCTTCTGGTCCCGCATTCTGGCTGATGTGCAGGGCAAGGACATCGGCTTGTTGGATTTTGCCGACATCGCGCACCGGCTGCACCTGGACAATGCCGTCTACCAGGGCACCCAAACTATCCCGCTGGACAAGATTGTAGGCAGTGAAGATCGTTATCATGATTTCACGCGCGCCTTCCTGCCGCTCAACCAGGAATTACGTGAGCGCTGGTCGAACATCGCCACGTTGTACCTGGACCCCATGAGCAGCGGCGTGCCCCCCATCGAAGTGTACAAAGTGGGCGATAGTTACTTTGTCAAAGATGGCAACCACCGGGTATCGGTCGCGCGGCAGTTGGCTTTCGAGGATATCGAGGCTTACGTGTGGGAGTTCACGCCCCCGGCTGGCTTTGGCGAACCGGACGCCGACTTGAAAACACTGCTGTGTGAGGCTGAACACCGTGAGTTTCTAGCCAAAACCTGGCTGGACGAGCTGCGCCCAGACCACAATCTCGTGCTAACCCAGCCGTGCGGCTATCTTGACCTACTGCGC
>JAADYV010000362.1 GCA_010092855.1 Chloroflexota bacterium
GACCGGGGTGCCGTCGGGCGGATTCACGGCGTTTGACCATTGAGGAGGCGTTGGACCCAGTCCAGCGCTTCGTCGCGTGTGGCGAGGTTGCCCTCGACCTGGGCCTCACTCATCTGATCGAGCAGGTCACCAATCAACGGGCCGGGTTGCAACGCAAACTGATCCAGCAGGTCCTGGCCAGTGAGCAGGGGCGGCGGTGCGACGGCAACCTCGCGGCGCAGGAAATACGCTTCCAGCAAGGCGCGTTGTACCTTCAGGAAAGCCAGCCAATCGTGCTGGTCGAGGTGCGCGCCATACGTCCCCAGGTAATCTGCCATGCTCAACAGGCAAATGTCTACGCCTGCGGCTCCCGTTGCACGCCAGAAGCGGTAGATCGCGCGTGCTGAGGGCGTGCTGCCGCTGACGTTGTTGTACAGCCACAACGGGCGCATGTGGTGGCCGACGAGGGTGCCCAGGCGCTGGCCTTCGTCGTTGCTTAGCCGCAGTGCTGCCGCCCGTTCCAGCGCTAGTTGTTCCCCTACCTGTTCATGCCGCAAAAAGCGGATTCGACCATCATCTTCGACCGTGCGTGTAGCTGGTTTGCCAGCATCGTGCAGCAGTGCCGCCAGGATTAGCAGCGCGCGGTGGGGGCGCTGGTTGGGCCAGGTCTGATGCAGGTGTTGGGTGATGTGCGTGCGCATATCGGCCAGGCTGAACACAGCCGCACCGCGCTGGACGTTGGCTGTCAGGTTGTCGTCGTGATTGGGCACAAAACTGCTCAGCAGGGCTGCCAGGTGCTCGACCGTGTGCAGGGTATGGTGCCACACGTCAAACTGGTGCGGGGTACTCTGTAGCAGGTGCTGTATGGCGCGCACTTCGGGGATTACGTGTTGCAGCGCGCCCAGGTGGAATAGCACTTGCAGCGCGCGGGCGGGTTGCTGGCCAGCCAACAGGTGGAAGAATTCGTCGCGTACCCGTTCGGGAGAGGAGGTCGCTAGGCGAGCGGCGTAAGTTTTCAGGTTTTGGCGCGTTTCGGGTTCGATCATCAGCCCAAACGTGATGCTGGCCCGTACCGCGCGCAGCACACGCACTGGGTCAGTGGGGATCGATTCCGGGCTGCATTGGCGTACCCGTTTCGCCTGGACATCGTCCAGGCCGCCGAGTGGGTCAATGATGCTTTGCAAGTCGCCAGGCAACCGCACAGCCATTGCGTTAAGCGTGAAATCGCGCTTTTGCAGATCGATGAGCAGGTCTGGGCCGCGAAACTGGGCCACATCGACCGTAAGCTGTGCACCTTCCCAGGGGATCAGCGCGCGCCCGACACCACGTTCCGCATCCAGGGAGTAGTAGTCGCCGCCAAAATAGTTGGCAATGCGCCGTGCGAGGGGACGCCCGTCGTCGGGCGTGGCGAGGTCGATGTCGTGCAGCGGGCGGTGCAGGTAAGCGTCACGCACGGCTCCGCCCACCAGGTAGACTTCCTGGTCTGGAGTCAGGATCGCGCGGATCGCGTCCACGCTGGCGGGCCACAGGAGCGGGCGTCCGGCCACCTAATGCTCCCCAACCGTTATATCCGGTTTACACACACCGATGAACGGCAGGTTACGGAAGTATTCGTCCAGGTCCAGCCCATAGCCAAACACGAACTTGTCCGGGATTTCAAAACCAACATAGTCCACGTCAAGCTCGATCTGGCGACGGCTGGGTTTGCTGAGCAGGGTGCAGATGCGTATGCTGTCCGGTTGGCGGGTTTCGAGCAGGCTGAGGATGTACTGCATCGTATGCCCGCTGTCGATAATGTCCTCGACGATTAGCAGGTGCTTCCCGGCGATATCTTGCCGCAAGTCCATTTCGATCCGCACGCGGCCTGACGACTCGCGTACACCGTCACCATAGCTGGAGATAGCCATGAAGTCGATGCCGTGCGGGACGGTGATATGGCGCATCAGGTCGGTCAGGAACATGACACCGCCCTTTAGAATGCAAACCAGCAGTACATTTTGGGAAGACGCATAATCGGTGTTGATCTCGTGCGCCAGTTCGCGGATGCGCGCTTGCAGGGTGTCGCTGTCGATCAGGGTCTCCTGCAAATACTGTTCATAGGGTTGGCTCATGACCACTCCTGCAGTGGGTGAAATAAGGACACGGAAATCAACCGGGCGAGGTGTTAGTGCCGGGGGGGATGTGGTGGACCGTCGCTGCCGTGATTCCAATAGCGCTTGGCGATGGTGGCCTGCATTGCGTCTAGCCAATCGATCACCATCTGGTGCAGTGTGGCGGTCAGTTGGATGTCGTTGTAGAGTTGGGCCGCCATCTTCAGTGAGGCGTCAACCATCTTTTGGAGCAGGGCTGTTTCTTGATCGTTGAGTTGGATACCGCTGGCACGGACCAGGGACAAGACATCGTCTACTCTGAGGGTATGATACTGGCTCAGTCGCGCGGGCGGGGTGAGGGTGGTTACATCGACGTTGTAGCTTTCTTTCAGCATTCGCACAACCCGCTCGCGCACATCGAAGTGATATTCGCGCAGCGACAGCAGGCGCAGTTGAAGATCGTCGGCCAGTTCGCGCAGTAGTTCGATGCGCGGTGGCTCATGGGAGAGTTGGTGTTCGATGAAAGCGATCAGTCCCGATGAATCGCCGCTGGTCAGGCTTTGTTCGAACAATGCCATCGCTTCAGTGCGAAGATGGTTCAATTCAGCGAGTGATAAAAAGCTTTGTCCCAGTGGTTCTTCCAACATCATGGCGTGTCCAGCGCTATCTACTCATGTTTTCTCAGACGGGCATAGCCGGGAGAGGTAGTCCCAAGTATAGATACCTGAATTGTGCCCGTCATCCCACTGAAACTGCAGTGCATAGTTGCCTACGATTTCTAGTTTTTCTACATGGTAGACGCGCAGCGGAATCAGGTCCAACAGGTTGTCGGGATCGGTATGGCGTCCCATGTTTTCGTGCCCGCCACGACATTCGGCACAGGGACAGGCCAGGCGCAGCGGGCCGACTGGATAGTGGCAGCTGCGACCATCGGCCCAATCTATGATCAATACGCCAGTTTTTCGATCTAGCGTGATATTCCTGGGGGCGACACCGCTCGTGTTCATGGTCACTGGTCACCAGCGAGCTGTGCAGCCTGGCCGAGCCAGTCGTTGCTGCGGATGCGGTCTGGGCGCACACGAACGTGCTCAGCGAGCTTCCCAGCCAGATCATCCGGGTCTTGCGCTGCGAGTTGGGCAAAGTGCATGATCCCGATAGCGTGCAGCGCTTCGGCAAAGCGCGGACCAATGCCGTTGATCTGCGTCAGGTCGTCGGCTGCCGTGTCAGTTTCGGGAGTGGAAATGCCGGTAACCTCAGCGTCCCCAGCCGGGGCATGGTCTTCCTCGTCGGTAACTTCAGGCAACACTGTTTCTTCTGGGGCTGTTGCAGCTGCGCGTTCAGTATCTTCGGCTGCCGTGCTCGTGTCTACATCGTCCATGGGGAGCACGATCTGTTGTGGTGCTTCTTCGGGCGCGGGTTGGTTCTGATTCCCCAGCATGAGACCATTGGAGGTGTCCTGACGTTTGTTTTCTTTTAACAAAAACCAGCCCACGATCCCACTGATGCTCAGTCCTACGCCCAACAAAATCCAGTTGCGTGCTGTTTTAGCCATTTTCAGCAACTCTCTACCGTTTAGGAGTTTCAGGATGGAGTGACAAACTACGTTACCATCCACTACTCAAGTGTGCCAAGTTATCTTATATTGTACTCGGTCCGATACCCAAATGCCAGCCGCTTATGGGAAAGGCGGGTGACATCAAGCTCAATTGAAGGTCTAGCGTATCTTATCGTTGTAAGCAAAAAGTACGCCTGGCTTAGCATTTGACTTATCGCGATGATAAATGTATACTCTTGGTTATCTCTATTTTATGGTCAATACAGAGGACTACACTCAAGATGGAACTGAATGGATTGATTGTTAGGTCGTATCAGGCATTTAAGGAGCGTACCTCCGATGCGCGTGTGGTCCTGCTCCACCCTCGCAGTCGTTATCGCTCCATGCTTGTAGCGCAGTTGATGAACGATCCCGAAACCAGGGTGTTCTACTACGCGATGGGCCCCGATGATGTGAACGTGCGGTCGTTTCTGTCGGGGATTACTCATGATCTGGCTAACCAGCATTCTACTTTTGGTCGCTTCTTGAACCAGATTCGGTTCGAATCCGAAGTCGATGATGACGTGTTACTTGATGCGTTTGTGTCGGATGTGTCCGATTTGAGCAATGAGCCGTTTCTGCTCATTCTTGACGAATATGACCGGACCGACAGCGCCGACGATTTGCAGGCATTCGTGGAGCAAGTGATCTTGCGGTTGCCAAATCACTGCCAGTTGGTGATCAACAGCCGGGTGCTGCCCCGCCTGCCCTGGGTTTCCTTGATTGCACAGCGCAAAGCCGTGATCCTGGAAGACGATCATCTCGTGGATTACAACTTCTACGACATGAAGACCGAGGGCCAGCTTCGGCTGGAAGTGTTCGCGCTGGGGCCGGGGTATGTGCTGTTGAACGGTGAACCGATTGACACCTGGGAAGGACACCTGCCCCGCCTGCTGTTCTTCTTCGCGCTGGACCGGCCGGTGGTCACCCGTTCCGAGATTTGCCAGGCGTTCTGGCCGGACCTGGACAATGATCAGGCCGTCAATGTCTTCCACGTAACCAAGCGCCGCCTGCACAAAGCGCTGGATTTCGATGTGCTGGTGCACGAAGGCGGGTATTACTGTGTCAACCCCGAAGTCGCTATCCAATACGATATCATGGATTTCGTGGGATCATTGGTACAGGGTCGGACGCCGGAAGTCGAGAACAAGGCCGAGATTTGGGAGAGCGCGATTGATCTGTATCGTGGGCCGTTCTTGCAAGGCCACAACGATGCCTGGATTTTGCAGCGGCGTGCGGATTACCAGCAGGGGTATCTCGAAGCGCTGAGCGAGATGGCTCGTATCCGGCTGGATGAGGGGCGGCAGGAGCACGCATTGGGGCTGCTGCTGCGCGCCGTCAACGAAAACGATCGCTACGAGCCGATCCACCGCCAGATTATGCAGTTGTATGCCAACCTGGGTCGGCGCAGCGAGGCTGCCGCGCACTTCCAGAAGTTGGTCGAGCGGTTGAAGGGTGATGGCGAAGAACCCGAACTTGAAACCCAACAACTCTACGATTCGATTATGTCGTAAGTATGCCAGGGATCAGGGTTCTTGCAAAAGAACAAAACGCCCGTCACACGACGGGCATTTTTCGTGCACCCCTGGAGGGGATCGAACCCCCGACCGTCTGCTTAGAAGGCAGCTGCTCTGTCCACTGAGCTACAGGGGCAAACTAACGTCATTGTAGAGAGGGTTAGGGCGTGTGTCAAGCCTTTGCCGCCAGATTCGGGCGGGACGCTGTGCGCATCCTCGGAAACCGGACCAACCAGCGGACTGGGCGTTGATCTCGTCCTACTCTTCGACCAGCGGGCGAAGACCTTTATATACGGTTTTTCCGGCCAGTGTCCGCAGGATCGTCATCGGCGGGCGTCCGATCCGTTCGGCAAGTTCCACCGGGGTAAGCGGTGTGTTGTTATTGGCCAGAAAGACCCGGAACACCGCATCGACGAGGGATGTTTGCGGCGTGATAAAGTCTGGGTCCTGGCTAGCCTCATGAATTGCGCGTTGCAGGGCATCCACGCGCTGGACCTCGGCGGTTTGTGGATCGATCCAGTCCACTTCTTCGGTGACGCGGTTTTCGACAAAATATTCGCGTTGTTCAGCGGAAAGGTGGCTGAGCAAATAGACGCGCAACTCCTGTTGTTCCCGGTCCCACCACTCATAATCAATGTGGAATCGGGTGTCAGGAGTTGGCTTAATGCGGCGGCTGGCTGCACTGGCTGATGATGTCACGGATTTGCCTCTGGAAACTTACAGCAGACGCCAGTAGGGACCACCCACATGCTCAAATTCTGACCGGGCCGCCAATGTGGCGAAAATCGGCCCCGGCGGGCAACGACGGACCACGTTAACGGCGCTGTAAAGCGTTTTGGCGTGGACGGTGTGTTGGGGTGTCAGGCGCGCCAGTTCCGCCATCACATTGCGCATTGTGTCGGTCAGGTCAGGGACAGCACGGGTCGTGGGAATCCACAGGGCGTCGATAGCTTTTAGATCGTCAGCGCCCAAAACCATGAGTTCATCGTATTGGGCACCGATAGAGCGTTTGTGGTTTTCGAAGGCCAGCCGGTCATTGTCACCAGGCACGGCCAGGCGAATCCACTCGCTACGCGGGCGATAGTTGGTAAAGTCGATGATCACGCGTGAAGGGGTCTCGGTCCGTTTGACCGTCAGGTAGGCTCCTACCGGCAACTGGTGGTGGCGATAGAAGTCCGCCAACCCAAAAACGTACTGGTGCTCGCGCACGACCCAGCCTTGCATCTCGTCGCCGGTTTGCCCATCGACCAGCGTCATCAGAATGCGCGGGGCTTCATATGACGTTGGAAACAGGTGACGCAGCCGCGACGACAGGGGCAGTGTACCCGTGCGCCGGTGAGGGAAATTCAGGCTGAAGGTCACTTCGTCCGCTGGTTTGGCTGGCGAACGCAGGTTGGATAGTTCATCGTCAAGCTCATGTTCCAGCGCGACCAGTTCATCGGTGAGTAGTTCCCAGTTGTAATCAATCGGCTGGTACTTCAGGCGCTCTGGCATTTCGAGCACTTCGGTTGGCTCCAGGTCGCGCAGGCACCACAAGACCTGCCCGGAAGGCCCCACTTCGTCGAAGCGCTTGTCGTTGAACATGGCATTATCAAGGGAAAATGCCTGCAAGCGTGGGTTGACTTCGTCGGGCAAATCGAGCTGGGGCGCGATGTCAGTCGTCTGCAGCGGACCGCCTTCGTGCATGTGCAGCACGGCCTCGGCCAGGTGGAGGTGGGCGATACTGATCTCGGCGAGCAGCGACTTCAGGAACCAGCGCCCGGCGAAATAGACAACGTCGGCGTCTTCGCGCAGACGGTCTTCCAGCATGTAGATAATGTCGTCAGCGTATTCTTCGAAGATGGATTCGACACTGACGCCGCCCTGGTCGAACATCGCGCTGCTGTCCGAACCGTCAAAATTGAGTTGGTGGTGTCCCTGCAGCGCACTAGCGAATTCACGCGTTTGCCCGCTGCCAAAATCAACTTCGATCACCGTGAAGTCGCCGTGTTCCGGGTTATTCCCGGGACGTTCGCTCACGATTTCACCAACGCTATAGTCGAGCGCGGGGAATACCAACGTTTGCCCCACTGCATAGGCGTTCTTAGGCTGGAAGATCTCGCCTTTTTCATACAGGCGGCGGAGGCTCTGGATTTCCTGATCAACCCGGTATTGCACAATTCGCCGGGCAATGTCCCGGCTGGTCAGCGGGGTTTCTTCCTCCAGAAATATCGAAAAGATGCTTTCAATATCCCTGTCGGTTAGTTCGAAACCATCGGTCCAGTACGTTTCGGTTTGGGTTTGCAGTTGCAGCAAGGTCTTACCTTCGCGCTCTAAGTATGCAAATAGAGATGCGCTGGCAATGGTACACCGGATTTGAGCCGCTGTCGAGGCTTTGCCAGAATCATCGAAATTGTACCATACTGTGCTCCTGTCCCCCACAGGAATTGAGAAGTGCCACATCCGGCAGCGGGCGAGCCTGAGAGCTGGGGATGCAGTGTGTTTTGCTGCCAGACGAAATTGTTATAATTTCTGATAGTGAATTTTGCTTAATCTAACAAGTGAGGGGACGTGATGAGCAGCAACGACAGACGCGACTCGTTTGGTGCGCGGTCCACGCTCGAGATTGGTACTGGCTCGCTAGACTACTATCGTCTGGGGGCCTTGCAGGAGCAGGGGATCGGCGATGTGGCCGCTTTGCCTTTTTCGATCAAGGTGCTGTTAGAGTCGGTTTTGCGCAACAATAATGGTTTTGATATCAAGGATGACGACGTGACGCGGCTGGCGTCCTGGGCGTCGCATCCGGCGGGCGGGGGTGAGATGCCGTTTAAGCCTGCGCGCGTGATTCTGCAAGACTTCACGGGCGTTCCGTCGCTGGTAGACCTGGCGGCAATGCGGTCTGCAATGCAGCGGCTGGGCGGCAATCCCCGGCGCGTTCAACCGTCGATTCCGGTTGACCTGGTAATCGACCATTCCGTGCAGGTGGATCGCTTTGGGCTGGCGGATGCGCTGCGTATAAACGCGGAAATAGAATTTGAGCGCAACCGCGAACGCTATGAATTTTTGCGCTGGGGACAGGGTGCGTTCGATCATTTTCGTGTAGTCCCGCCCGCCACTGGCATCGTACACCAGGTCAATCTGGAATATCTGGCAACAGGAGTCTTGACTCGTGAGATCAAAGGTGGGCGCGAGGTCTTTCCAGATAGTCTGGTAGGCACCGACTCCCACACGACCATGATCAACGGCCTCGGCGTCGTGGGATGGGGTGTGGGTGGAATCGAAGCCGAAGCCGTGATCCTCGGCCAGCCGATCTTCATGGTCACGCCGCAAGTTGTTGGATTTAAGCTGACCGGCCACCTGCCGGAGGGCGCAACCGCCACCGACCTGGTGCTGGTGGTGACCCAGATGCTGCGGGCAAAGGGGGTGGTGGGCAAGTTCGTCGAGTTTTTCGGCGAGGGCTTGTCTTCCCTAACCCTACCTGACCGCGCAACACTGGCGAACATGGCTCCCGAATACGGCGCGACGATGGGCTTTTTCCCGGTTGATGCCGAAACCTTGCGTTACATGCGCTATACCGGGCGCGCGCCAGAACTGGTCGATCTGGTTGAGCAGTATACTCGTGCTCAAGGGTTGTTCCGGACGGATGAGACGCCCGATCCAGTCTACACCGACACACTTGAACTGGACATGGGTACGGTGAGTACCAGCCTGGCCGGGCCCAAGCGCCCTCAAGATCGTGTGACTTTGGAAGAGATGCAGCCTGCGTTCCGGCAGGCGTTAGTAGCGCCAACCAACGAGCGCGGTTTTGCCCTGAACGCTGGTGCGCTGGATAAACATGCCACTATCTCATTGGACGGGAATGGCCATACCGTCGAAGTGGGACACGGCGCGGTAGTCATCGCGGCCATCACGAGCTGCACCAATACCTCCAACCCGTCGGTCATGGTAGGCGCGGGCCTGGTGGCCAAAAACGCCGTCGAACAGGGCTTGCAGGTTTCGCCGTATGTCAAGACTAGTCTTGCGCCTGGCTCAAAGGTGGTGACGGCTTACCTGCGGGAAGCGGGTTTGTTGCCCTACCTGGAGCAGTTGGGTTTCTTCGTGGTGGGCTATGGTTGCACAACCTGTATCGGCAACAGCGGGCCACTACCCGGCGCGGTAGCCCAGGCAGTCGAGGAGCACGACCTGGTGGCGGCGGCAGTCTTGAGCGGCAATCGTAATTTCGAAGGCCGCATCAGCCCCTTTGTCCAGGCTAACTACCTGGCCTCACCGCCGCTGGTGGTCGCCTACGCTATTGCGGGGACGGTGGACATAGACCTGACGAACGATCCGCTGGGGCACACTGCGCAGGGTGAACCCGTGTACCTGCGTGACATCTGGCCGACCCAGCAGGAAATCGCGGCCACGATTGCAGCAGCCGTCAAACCAGAGATGTTTGAGGAACAATACGGCAATGTTTACGATGGCAATGACACCTGGAATGCGATCCCGCAAACAGGTAGTGATGTCTATGAGTGGGACCCGGCGTCGACCTACATTCAGGAGCCGCCGTTCTTCATTGACCTGCCTCCGCAGCCGGAACCGCTGACCAACATCACCGGCGCGCGGGTGCTGGCGTTGCTAGGCGACTCGGTCACGACTGACCACATCTCCCCCGCCGGATCAATTGCGCAGGATAGTCCTGCTGGGCGATACTTGATCGAGCATGGTGTGGAGCGCAAGGACTTCAATTCCTACGGATCGCGACGGGGTAATGACCGCGTGATGATGCGGGGCACATTTGCCAACATCCGCATCAAGAACCTGCTGGTGCCGGGTACTGAAGGCGGGGTGACGCTGCACCTGCCCAGCGGGAAGCAGATGACCATCTTCGACGCAGCCGAACGCTACAAAGCGGAAGGAACACCGCTGGTGGTGCTGGCCGGAAAGGAATACGGCACCGGAAGCTCGCGCGATTGGGCGGCGAAGGGCACGCTGCTGCTGGGCGTCAAGGCCGTGATTGCGGAGAGCTTCGAGCGCATCCACCGCAGCAACCTAATCGGGATGGGCGTGCTGCCGCTGCAATTCAAGGAAGGTCTCGCGTCGCTGGGGCTGACCGGGCATGAGGTCTACGAAATCACGGGTATTTCCGATGATCTCCAACCGGGGCAGGAACTGACGGTGCGCGCGACTGCGGAAGACGGTAGCACCAAAGAATTTACCGTCATCTGCCGGTTGGATACGCCGGTCGAGGTGCACTACTATCGCAACGGAGGAATTCTGCACGCTGTCTTGCGTGAAATGGTGCAACAGTAGTATTTCGTGTAGTCAAAGGCCTTCATGCAAATTGGGGGCTTTTTCTTTCTTCATCAAAATAGGATTATCGTCAACGTGCGAAAAACACGAGCAAACAGTATGATACATATTACGATACAAAAATCGCCTTAATGCTTTTGGAGCGTGGGGGAACTAATGACGCGCATTATTGTCGTTGGCAGTGCCAACATGGACCTGGTTGTACAAACGCCGCATATCCCCGGACCGGGCGAAACCGTGCTGGGCCGCAATTTTGTGATGGCCCTCGGTGGGAAGGGAGCGAATCAAGCTGTTGGTGCAGCGCGGCTGGGCGCAGACGTGGTGTTTGTGGCGCGGGTAGGGCAGGATACGTTTGGGGATCAATGCCTGGATGGGTACCGTGACGAAGGTATCACGGTAGATTACGTGTTTCGCGACCCGGATGCAGCTACCGGGGTAGGCATGATCGCGGTGGCGGACGATGGTGAGAACAGCATCACGGTTGCTTCGGGGGCCAATATGCGCCTGACGCCACAGGATGTCGAAACAGCGCGTGGAGCATTCGCCGGGGCGGATGTGCTGCTGCTCCAGCTTGAGGTCCCATTGGAAACCGTGCTGGCGGCAGCGCTGGTTGCGCGGGAGCAGGGATTGCGCGTGGTGCTCAATCCGGCACCGGCACAAGAAATTCCAGACGAGATTCTGGCTGCGGTGGACGTGATCACACCCAACCGTGTAGAAGCGGCGGGCTTGATGGGGATCTCCGATACTGAGGTGCAAGCCCTGTCCGACGAGAACCTGGCCAAAGGTGTGCTTGGATTGGGACCATCCGAAGCCGTGATCACGCTCGGCGCACAGGGTGCGTTGGTAGCGGGGTCCTGGGGTTGGACACGAGTCGCAGCATTCCCGGTAACCCCGGTGGATACGACCGCTGCCGGAGATGCGTTCAATGCGGGCTTGGCGGTGGCGTTGGCACGGGGCACGATGGCGTTGGACCAGGCGGCACGTTATGCCAGCGCATGTGGGGCCCTGGCCGCGACAAAACTCGGCGCGCAGCCGTCTTTGCCCGCTGCTGCTGCCGTTGTGCGCTTGCTGGGCGAGGAGTAACGCCAGAATTGCACATGGTAAGATAGATAAGAGTTGCTGGGCAGATTTTCTAACAGGGCTAGAGACGAATGCTTATGAATGCAAAAGTGTTGATTGTGGACGATGAACTGGCGATTCGGGACGCGCTGGGACGCAAGCTGCGCCGCGAGGGGTTCAGCGTGACGCTGGCCGGGAACGGCCTGGAGGGACTACGCGCTTTCCATGCCGAGCGGCCCGATATTGTTATTCTCGATATCGTTATGCCAGAAATGGACGGGCTGACCGTCTGCCAGCGAATCCGCGAGGTGGCCGAAACGCCGGTGATGATGTTGTCTGCGCAGGCTATTACTGAAGAGGATATCATCGAAGGCTTAAACGCAGGAGCTGACGAATACCTGGTCAAACCCATCCGGCTGAATGAGTTTGTGGCGCGTATCCAGGCGCTGCTGCGGCGCGCCCAGATGGCGTCACCCGAAGCGGAAGCAGGCTATAACGACGGTTACTTGAGCATCGACCTCCAACGCCGGCACGTTCACGTCAATAACCAAAAGATTCACCTGACTCCCACCGAGTTCAAGCTGCTGGTGGTGCTGCTGGAAAACGCCGGGCGTGTGGTGCCGCAACGTGATTTGCTGGAACATGTCTGGGGGCCGGAATACATCGACGACGTGTACTATCCACGCGTGTATATCAGCCAACTTCGCCGCAAGATCGAGCCAGACCCGGCCAACCCAATCTACATCCTGACCGAACACCGGGTCGGCTATCGGTTCGAAAAACAGGGAACCCTGTAAAAAGGGAGGCGTTTTTGGGGAAGGCTCCTGACACGCGGCGATGACGGCAAATGCGATTGTTCTGGTCTCGAACGGTTTAACACTGGCATTAGGGTTGGGGTTGCTGCTGCTGGTGTTATGGCACGACGCGACCAGCGAAGCCAATCGCTATTTCTCCCTGTTTTTGCTGATGGTGATGGTGTGGGCTTCCGGGTCGCTGCTGGGGCGGGCAGCCGCATTCGTAAACGCGGGCGAAAACGCTTTACAAACTGGCTTGCGGCTGTTAGACAGCGGCTTTATGGGGGCCAGCATCAGCCTGTACGTCTACAGCGCGGTCATAACAGGATATCAGGGACGCTTGCTGCGGGTTTCTACCCTGGCGGTACTCGTTACTTTGTTTGCATACCAGTTGTTCCTGTTGTTCACCGGCATTGAGCGCGCCTATGATATCAGCGATGATGGTATTTTGATCTATGGGTTCGACCGGCCCAGTATGGTCACCTACCTGTTTTTCCAGGGGGCGACACTGGGACTGGTGTGGTACAACCGCCAGAAAATCCGCGCACGCGTTTTGACTTATGGCATCCTTCTCTTTTGTGTAGGGCAGATTCTGGGATTAGTCAGCCCGCGGTTTCGCATGATGGGCGTGCCGGAAGACATCAGCGCGCTGGCGGCTTTGATGATGAGTTA
>JAADYV010000363.1 GCA_010092855.1 Chloroflexota bacterium
AACCCCTACATACAGATCATCGACTTCGATCTGCCCCACCTCATCGACATATGCGCGAACATGAGATTGAAGATGGTAAGCGGTTAAGCCGGTGAAGATGTCTACCAATCGATTGTAGCGTATCTGAACCAACATACTTTGCTCATCGCCCTTTGCAAACCTGAGCACGATGTCCGGGGTGGCATCGGGAAGCGGAATCGCTTCGAGTTCCTGGGGTACGTTCAACTCGACTGGCTGGGTCATCCTCTCGAAGGCATATTTTCCCCTGCCTCGACCGATAATGACCCAGTAGCCGCTGCCTGCGATTAGCGGCGGGAAGTTGCGCCTGCCTGACCGGTAGGAGTAAATGATGTCCGGCACGTTCTTGATACCCAGTTCGCCGGATAGCTCGTCGAGAAACGCTTTGTCAAAAGGCAGTACATCTGTCTCTGCACCGTACTGCTCAACGAGTCTGCGGAAGATTTCCTCAATAACATCATCGTAACGCATCGTAGTTCCTTATTGTCTGTCTAGCTACCGGACACTGAACAGAAGTTCGGAACGAAAACATCAGGGAAAGGGTCATGGAGGGCAAGACATCGCTCGATGAAATCCCAGCCCAAACGGAAGATACTCAAATCGCGACGGTCGGAACGATCAACAGTTGTGCAAAGATCAGCCAGGAGCACATGTTCACCCATTGCGACTAACCAGACATAGAGCAGGCACACCGCCAAAGTCAACCGGGACAGACGCAAGAAATGGCGCAAACGCGAGTGTTCGAGGTCGAAACCATGGCCTTTCATATCCCCAAACAGTTCTTCCAACCACATGCGGCGGCGATAGAGCCGCAGGATGGGCCGTGGGAGCAGCAAATTGGAAGCCAGGAACCAGGGTTCCTTTTCACCTTTGGCCCAATGCAGCAGCAAGTGCGTCGGGTAGGCACTGGCTTTGGTCAGTACCACATGGCCGAGCCAGATAGTTTCACCAGGCTTCAGCGGGAGGCTGTCCAGACGCCGCCAGGTTGGGTCGCCTTTGGTCATCACCAGGTGCTTGCCCGGTTGGCGCAGCGCGTAATCCCAGCCCCACCAATCAAGATACTCCAACAGCAGCGGACGCCCGAACTCGCAATCACCGACCAACGACACCTGGACGCCACGCGGCACCAGGGCGTGGACGTAGCTCAAGAGCGCGATTTGCTTGCGCGTCGTGCTATGCCCTTTGGGGCAACGCACCCACGTCCAGGCCAGCGGCAGCGCGCGCCGACGGTATGCAATCCCGACCATCAACAACTGGTGACCCGCGCTCACCTTGCTGCCATCGATAATCAGATGCACCTGTCCGGCAGTGCCCGCCGCCGCGAGCAGGCCACTGGCTACCGGATGGTACCAACTGCGTGGCCGGATGGCATGATTGCTCAGAAAACGGCGCAGTCGTTTATCCAGACTCAGCTTTTGCGCGCGAATGGGCAGCTTACGCGCTATCTTCGTCAGATGCACGCTGCCCGCCAGGTACAGCCCAACAACCAACCACAACATATTGGTCAATCGACTTTCACATTCATCTGGTGTCAGTTGTTGCAATTGCTGACGCCACGTATCATACAGTTGAGGGTTAGACAACATCGTTCACGACTCCCGGTAGGTTTTGGTTTGGCACCTTTAAACCTTACCGAGTTTGTGGCGTTTTTCTAACCCTCGCTCATTTGTTCAGTGTCCGGTAGCTAGTCCACGTGTATAGAAACAGATCGGACATAACTGACAAAACCAAAGAAGATATTATACGCGAACATGAAAGCCTGTCAGAACGTTTACATCAGAGTTCTGGTCAGGTTCGTGCAGAACTACAGCGGCGGCGAAAATAGTAACATATTCCACTCTCTTGCTACGCCTTCTATCCCTCGCTACAATGCACACAACCAACATCTAACAAGGGACGACGGGCCAATGGGATTAACTCTGCAAGCAGAACTGGCTCCCGTGCACATCGACGCGGCGGGCACGGCGCGCATCGGCAGCACGCGCGTCACGCTGGAGGATGGGCCGTTCGAGGTAGGGGAGTCAGGGGCGGAGTGAGAATTCAACCCATGTCCGCCGGTTGCATGGTCGTTCTGAGTTGTGCCATACTTCGCCCGGTGCTCGTGACAACTCAGGAAAGGCTGCCATGTCCGCTGGAACGCCATCCTCTGATGCCGCGCCGATCAACGCCGGTTGGATCGATCCCGCACTGTATCCCTACACGTCGCAGACCTTCCAGGTCCCTGCCGGGACCATGCGCTATCTGGATGAAGGGCAGGGCCAGCCGATCGTGATGGTGCACGGCAACCCGGTCTGGTCGTTCGTGTATCGCAAGCTGGTTGCCGCGCTGCGGGACAAGTTCCGCTGCATCGCACCGGATCACATCGGCTTCGGCCAGTCGGACAAGCCCGCCGATTGGTCCTACCTGCCGCAGGAGCACGCCGCCAACCTGGAACGCTTGCTCGAGTCGCTCGACCTGGACGGCATCACGCTGGTCGTGCAGGACTGGGGCGGGCCAGTCGGCCTGTCGTATGCCATCGCGCACCCGGAGCGCGTGCAGCGCCTCGTCATCCTGAATACCTGGCTGTGGCCGGTGGACGACGACTGGTACTATCGCGCGTTCAGCGGCATCGTCGGCGGACCGCTGGGGCGCTTGCTGTGCCGCCGCATCAACCTCTTCGTGCGCTTCGTGGTGCCGACGGCGTATGGCGACCGCCGCAAGCTGACGAAGGAAATCCACCGTCACTACTTCGATGCGCTGCCTACGCCCGACCAACGCAACGGGACCTGGGTCTTCCCGCAGCAGATCATCGGATCGACCGCGTGGCTGGGCGAACTGTGGGCGCAGCGCGCGCGGCTGGCCGAGAAGCCGGCCCTGCTCGCCTGGGGCATGAAGGACATCGCCTTCCGTGAAAAGGAACTGAAGCGCTGGATGCAGCTTTTCCCCCAGGCGGAGGTCACGCGCTTCCCGGAGGCCGGGCACTACG
>JAADYV010000364.1 GCA_010092855.1 Chloroflexota bacterium
CCGCAACCTGGGGCTCCGTTTTCGGTGCCTGAAGGTCTGGGTTTCCAACGGAGGTTCTTAATGAGCGAGCATTCAGACGAATTCTATGATAATGAAGACGAATTCATCGAAGCGTATTGCATGACCTGCCGGCAAAAGACGGTGATGGACAATCCTGAGCCGATCTGGACCCGGCGTGGCGCGCCTGGCACGCGCGGAACCTGCTCAATTTGTGGAACAACCGTGTTTCTGATGGGCCACACTGCCGCCCATGACCGGCTCAAGCGTCCAGACCCGGTGCGCGTTTCGGAAGGCTCCCAGACGAAGGGCGGGCGCAGAGTTCCGGCTGACGTGACCTATATCAACTACAGTGTGTCCGATGCCGACTTTGCGGCCATGCTCGCCGAAGACTTGAACCGGATCGGTATTCAAACCTGGCTGGCCGAAAGCGATGTTACGGATGTACAGTGGGCGACCGGGGTGCATCCGGCGCTGGTTGAGTGCAAGCATATGATCGTGGTGTTGACCCAGTTTGGTATCCGGGCCACCAACGTGGTGGATGCGCTGGAGTTTTTCGCCAAAACTGGCAAGCCCATTGTGGTGGCCCAGGTGCAGCCCGCTGAACTCCCCGACGAACTCCGCCGCAAGCCGCGTTTCGATTTTTCGTCGGACTACAAAGCTGCATTCCGTGAACTGGTCCAGGCCCTCACAGGCTAGATCGTGCAGCCTGTTGCCGGGCAGGCATTCCCCTGCTGTTGGGTGTCGGAAAACGGTTGACCGCACCACTGGATAGTGTTGACATTTTCGCCTAAGAATGGCGAACTTCTGAGTGCAAATGTCAACACGGCCTAATACCAGCGCTGGATGAGAAACTCGGCGTACTGCCGGAGCAAGTCCTGAGTTGAGTTGTTGATGCCGGTAGCGTCCAACTCATTCAGTGCGCCTGTATAGTAATCGTGGGCGATGGAGTCAGTGTGAGCCACAGCGTCCACACGTTCCAGGATGCTCAGGACCGAATCAATATCATCGTCTGTCAGTTCGTCCTGGGCATAAATGCGCTGTAGGATCGCGAGGTCATCCCCCGCTGCGCGCTGGAAACCGACCAGGACGGGATACGATTTTTTCTTCTCACGGATGTCGCTGGTGGCCGACTTCCCGGTTTGTGCTTCATCTCCCCACACGCCGAGGTAATCGTCCCGCACCTGGAACGCGATGCCCAGGTAACGCGCAAATCGACCATACCGCTCGACCAACGCATCATCGTCTGTGCTGAGGACGGCGCCAATTTGCGCGGCGGCCTCGATCAGCGTGGCCGACTTGTTGGTGATCATGGTGATGTATTCGTCCGGTGAAACTCTGTCGCGGGTTTCGAAGTCCATGTCGAGAATCTGGCCCTCGGCAGTCCATAAGCAGGCTTGCGACATGATGCGGAACGCAAGCGCGACTTTGCGCGGTGGGGTAGCATTCTCCAACAAGCGCGCTATGGCCACGTTTGCCAGGGCGTACATGCCATCCCCGACGTTAATGGCCTGGTACTTGCCCCAGTGGGTCCACGCTGCGGGCCGGTGACGGCGTTCAACAGAGTTGTCCATCACATCGTCGTGGATCAGGGTGAAGTTGTGCAGGAATTCGAGCGCAGCCCCCGCCGGGAGCACGTGCTGGTAGTCGCCAGAAATAGCCTGGGCGACCAGCGCCATCAGCAACGGGCGGATTTTTTTGCCGGATACGCGCTGCGTTTCAGCCGGGTCGTCCAGGTCCCACCCGAACTGGTAATCGACGACCTCCCAAAACAGCGACGCAATGGTGGTCTGGTCCCGCCGGATGGCGAGCATCTCGGCGGCGACATCAGCTACAATGCGTGCAAAACTCTCTTGCTGCGATGAGCCTACCATATGGTATATTGTCCTTTCGACACAAATCGCTTACCTCGTTACCATTCTAGATTTTCCTGCCAAAGGGGAATAGTGTCATATGCAAAGATTATCCGCGCTACATGCATTAATCGAGGAGCTGACAACTGACGCGCCCGTGCTGGAGGTGCGCATTGGATTGCGGTGGACCATCGTTGTGGTCCGCAAAAACGGCCAACCTGCTGCCGGGATTTCGTCAACCGTGCTGCGTTCGCCGCACCACACGGTTAAGCCCGCCATGCCGCTGGCCGGAGGGCTGACCACGCGCACCGGCCAGGAACTGGTGCAGTTGCTCCACTCCGATAATCCGCTGGAAGCCGGGGTTGGTTTGGCTACGCTAAATGCGCTGCAAGATGTAGCGCTGGACCAGTGCGCGGACCTCAACGCGGGCGACCTCATTGTGGAAAGCGGGGTCGGGAAAAACGTAGCCATCATCGGTCATTTTCCGTTTGTGCCGGACGTGCGCCGAGTAGCGGAAGCCGTGTGGGTGTTGGAGCAGAACCCATCCACCGATGAACTGCCCGCCGACCGCGCGCCGGAGATTCTGCCCCAGGCGGACATCGTAGCCATCACCGGCATGACGCTGGTAAATCATACGTTCGATGAGTTGATTGCGCTGTGTCGTTCTGATGCGCTGGTGTTGGTGTTAGGGGGCAGTACACCGCTTTCCCCATTCTTGTTCGATTATGGCGTTGATGTCCTGGCCGGTACGCGCATCGTCGATATACCGCCGGCGCTGCGCGCGATTAGCCAGGGAGCGGGATTCCGCCAGATTCCAGGCAAGCGATTGCTAGCCATGCAGCGCCACATGGCCTGACCGATTGGTGCCGGATGCAGGAGGTTTACGCCGATTTTTATGAGTTTTTTGTCTCGGTAAGTGGTTCAAATAGAGTATAATTGACAGGATTAGGCGCTTCATAAAGGGAGATAATATCAATGCATCAGAAACTGCTGCCGATTCTGGCGATTATTCTCATTGTTACGCTGCTGGCTGTCTCACACGCGATCCCGGCGGCTGCCGACTACCCTTCAACTGCAACAGAAAGTGCGCTGCGGTTGCAGGGCGCACGGATATACTTTTCTGAGTCCAGCGGCGAATCCAGCCGGTTTGACCGTTCGGAGGAAGGATTGTCGCGCTTTGCCGGGCTGTTGCAGCGCCAGGGGGCCGAATTGTTCACCCTTGAATGGCGCAATGGCATTCCGGCGAATGCGGATCTGGTGATCATTGCCGGACCAGCGGATGCCCTCAATGCTGAACAAACCGCGCGGTTGTGGGTCTACCTGGTTAGCAATGGCGGGCGCGTGATGATCTTGACCGATCCACCGATTGACAGAAACCGGGCGTTCCGCGAAAACGAGGGGTTGTTCGAGCTGACCTGGCCAGACATGGGTGTGCGAGGTGTGGATGATGTAGTGGTTACCGAAGGCGAACTGCGCACGATCACGCCGGAGCCTGAAGAACCAGAAGAAGGTGAAGAAGTCGTCCAGCCCGAGCCGTTCGAAGCACCTATTCTCATCACCGATTTTGTCACGCCAGTATCCAACCCGAACCATGGGATTACCCAGGGTATTGAGGGTGAGTTTGCGTTCTTCACCGCGCGGCCATTGCAGGTTGATGCGTCGATTCAGTTGTTCGAGGTTGTGCCCCTCATCTTCACTGAAGAAATCTTCTACGGTGAAGGGGACTACCGCCGCTATCAGGAAAGTGGCGAGGTGGAATATTTGGAAGACGAAGATACCGCGCGTGGTTCGCTGCCCCTGGCGGCAATTGCCACTCATCCGACTGGAGCCCGGCTCGTCTTGATCGGAGACCGTGAATTTGCGACCAATGCTGGTGGCTTCCAAACGTCGCCGCCCAACAGCCCGTCGTTTATGTACACCGGCAATGTGGAGTTCATGGTCAATGCTGTGTCCTGGTTGCTGGACTCGGAAAGTCCAGACCTGACTTTCCCGACACCGGCACCGACCAGTACACCGCTGGCGACACCGGAAGGCGAACCGGCGGTTGATGATGCGGCAGCCGACTCCTGATCATGCGTGGCTTACGAGGGATAACAACTGGGCTGGTGGTAGCGCTCTTGCTGCCACTGGCGATTCCGACCGGGTACGCGCAGGGGCCTGACACACCCCTGGTGGGCTTTGTGGTCGACTCGCTGAACACAGCGGTGCCCGGCGACGTTGGCCCGGATGGTATCACCAAGCTGGAAGTCATGTTCCAGGACCTGGGTGCACGCACGACGACGATTACGCTGGACGAACCAATCCCGGCGGATGTGCAGGTGGTGGTGATCGTCACACCCAGGCGCAAGATATCCACGCCCCAACTGGCGCGCCTGTGGGTCCATATGCAGCGCGGGCATCATGTGCTGCTGGCACTTGATCCTGTCCGGCACAATGGGACAAACAGCGAAGACCAGCGCAGCGGTGCAGTGCGATTGTTTGGCCAGGCTTTCGGGTTGTCGCTGGCCGATACATTCCTGGCCGAAGCCTGGTTTGACCGCGAGAGCGCGCGCGAACTGGGCACATCCTATTCTCAGGTCTACCCGGACATCATCGTCCACCCGGTGATCGCGCCGTTGATTACCTACGAGTTGCCGGTGCAGGTGTGGGGTGCGCGCTCGTTGGCAGTGGAGCCGTTTGGCGTGGACAGCGAAGCGACGCCGCTGCTGCGTGTGCGCACTGCGTTCGGCGAGACCAGCCGGTTCCTGGAAAACCGCGACCCGCCGGAACTGGTGGAGCTAACGCCTGAAGAAGATGTTACCGGCCTGCTGAATGTCGCAGCGCTGGCGGAAGATACCGCTACTGGTTCGCGTCTGGTTATGCTAGGCGACTCGGAGATTTTCCAGAACGACTACGGGCTGAATTACGCCCCAGGCAGTCTTGACCCGCTGTTCCCTGGCGACTGGATTCTCGCCCAGCGGATCGCGGCCTGGTTGCTTGAACTGCCGGAGGATGAATGGCTACCGCTGCCGTCTGGGTATACCTGGCTGGCAGTAGATGGTGATGCTTCCGACTGGGCTGATCTGGCCGCGACAACTCCCGACGAGCCAGGCGATGTTGGCGCTGCGCCTTACGACATCCAGCAGGTACAGGCGTTCCGAGATCGGGACTATCTTTACCTGCTGTTCGACACGGCTGGCATACCGGGCGAAGACCTGCTGTTGACGATCCAATTCGACAGCAATAGCAACGGAAACACCGACGCTACGTTGATTGTCGAACGGATCGCTGGTGCAATAGCCCCGATCCTGGTTGGTGGCCCGGATGGGCAGCTGCCGGTGCCGGCCGCCGGGTTTGCTGTTGGGGACAGGCTTGAACTGCGCGTGCCGCTGCGCATCGCGGGCACAAGCGGGCAGGTTCCGGAGTTGTGTTTGGGTGATGGTGCTGTTGCCGACTGCCTGAACCAGCCACTGGAGATTGCCGCCGTCAACACGCGCGCTCCGGCAGATGTGCTGTACTTCGACGGACCGCTGGTGACCATCAATACCACCAGCCGCGTGAATTTGCGGGGTGGGCCGGGCACCAGTTATCCTGTACTGGATTCGTATGGCAATGGCCAGGTGTTGGCGGCGGTAGGGCGCAACGTGGCGGGCGACTGGATTCAAGTCCAAAATGCAGCTCATACAGGTTGGATCGCGTCGTTCCTACTGTTTGGCAACACCGACCTTATGGCGTTGCCAGTCGCTGCGCCGTGATCCCGTCGTAGATGTTCACCTACAACAAAAACCAGCAGTCGTCCATCCTGCTGGTTTTTTTTGGTACCCCCACCAGGACTCGAACCTGGGCCTTTGCCTCCGGAGGGCAACGCTCTATCCTCTGAGCTATGGGGGCGCGTACCTAAATTGTACCAGTA
>JAADYV010000050.1 GCA_010092855.1 Chloroflexota bacterium
GGCGACATAGGACAAAGTCCAGCTAATCGGGACTGTCGCATTGTGGTTCACCAACGGAAATTCGCCGTATACCGAACCGGTCATCAGCGAGAGAAAGGAACCGCTTCAGCAGACTTCTTCTCTACGTAGCTGCACGGTTTTGAACCCGCAGCGAATGGGGCCGCCCCGGGACGACGGCCCCGCAACGTTTTTCCCCTCAACACGTACAGAATCAATAGACCATGTTTTTCCCGGGAGGACGCGGATGAATCAATCTGAATCAATGTTTGCGATCTGGTTAGGGGTCGGTCTGGCGTGTATCGGCGCAGCGATTACGGTTTTTGGCGGTATGCCGGGGTATGGCATCACAGCACTGTTTGCGCTGATTATGCTCGTAGCGCTGATCGCCACTGCCGTCGTCTATTCGGAGCAGTTTCTCAAGCTCTGGCAAGCTATCAATCGGGAGCAGAGCAAGGCCAAACGCGCGCCGGAAGACAAAATCAAGCTGCTGCGCGAAATGTTGGACGACGACGAATGGGAGAGCTTCAAGGCCACGCTCAAAGAACAGGTCCTCGCTGGATACGAAGCCGATCCAACCGCACACGATGGCGAACTCCCGCTGGCTGCCCAGGTCGCAGCTCAGGAAACCACACAAAAACAGTAGAGACCAGGCAGTGTCCGTTGAGGAAGATGCGGGATGACGCTCAAGACCATAGCCACCCGCTGGATTGAGGAAATCTGGCGTCCGGGTGATCTGGCGACGTTTTTTGAACTCCACGCCGCGCAGTTCGCGGACCGTAGCCCATCTGATCGTCCGGCAGATCGAGAAGCGTACCGGCAGAGTATTCTTGACCTCTACGCGGCTTTTCCCGACTTTTTCACCGTAATCGATGATCTGGTCTGCGATGAAGCGGCGGGCAAAGCTGCCATTCGCTGGACTGCCACCGGCACCCACCAGGGCGCGTTTATGGGCATTGAACCAACTGGACGTGTCATCACCTTTCACGGTATTGAGATTATTCGCGTCGTTGAAGATCGGATTGTCGAGCGTTGGGGCGAGTGGGACGGACTCGTGATCTATGCCCAGCTTACGTCAAGCGATGCCCTCCGATAGGCCACGTTTTACTCACACCCAATAACTAACAACTAGATACAAAAAACCCGCCGTACTGCGTACCATTAGATAGTGCATTGACGGCTGATTGCTGAACGCTATTTGTCAAGGAGAAAACCTATGCGGCTCAACGTCTTTGGATTCGCCCTGCTCGCCCTGGTGCTGGTCCTGACCAGCCTGTCGGCTACCGGTTTTGCCCAGGGCGATCCCACTCCCACCCCCTATGCCGTGCCCACCAACGGCCCCGACGTCGACGACGACCTGGTCATCACCCGCGTGGGCGAGGTCGAGATTACGCTGGCGGACTTCCAGAAGCGCGTGCGGTTCGAGCGCTGGTTCCGGCTTTACCAACTCACCAAGCAGGTCGAAAAACACGGCCCGGAAGTCGTGCTCGACCTCACCGACCCGGCCAACGAGCAGGTCGCGTCACTGTTTGCCACCCTGGCCGACTCCAATGGCTTTGGCATCCAGGTCCATCGCGTGATGGTCATCAACGAGCTTACGCTGCAAGAGGCGGACCGGCGCGGCCTGGAGGTGGATCAGCCCCAGTTCAATTCACGGCTGGCCCAGTTCCTGGGCGAAATCTTGGTTGAGGGCGGCCAGTTTGCGCCTGGTTTCGACGACGAGTACGCGATCTTTCTGGAGGAAATGGCGTTGTTCACCGGGATGACGGAAGCTGAGTTCCTGCGCATCGTAGAAGCCACCACCCTCTTTAAGCAGTTGGAACTGATCGTTGGCCAGGAAGCGAATCTTACCCCCGACGAAACGATGCGGGTTGGCCTGGAGATCGAGGACGTGATCGTGGCGGATGAAACCTTGGCGGGCGACATCGCGGCGCGGCTGGCGGCGGGGGTATTCCTGGTCGATATTGCTGCCGACCTGGACCTGGCGCTGGAGACCGAAGATGGTGTGCGCATCTTCCGCTGGGACGACGACCGCCTGACCGCGGACGTATTCGAAACGGTGAACGAAGCTGCGCCCGGCGATATTATCGGCCCGTTTCCGGTCGAGTCTGGGTGGTATGTGGGGCGAGTGGGGTTGCAGGTGTTCCAAACGTTGACGCCACAAGAAATCGAGGAGGCGCGCAAGCAGTATTTCCGGGACTGGATCACGGCCCAACTGGACGATCCAGCGGTTGTGGTGGATCTGGAAAACTGGTTAGCGCATATTCCCCAGGAGCCGCTGCCTCAGGATGTATCGCCGCTGCTGCGCGACGAAAACGTGATCCTGCCAGAGTAGGACGCCAGCATTCTGCTGGGTCGAGGGCCTGACAGAGCGGGGCCTGACGCAGTCGGGTCACAACAAACGGGGACGCCGCGCGCGTCCCCGTCCAACCGGTAACGGAATATCGGTTCGGAATGAAACCGGAAGTGGCGAAAGAACTAGTTCTTCGAACGGTAGACCAGGCTGTCCTCGACTTCACGTTCGGGGACAGCGACAGCGGGTGGGGCAACGGGTGCGGTGAGTAAGGCGCTGCGTCGTGCTAGCATACGCCCGATCACCAGGCCAAACGGAATAGAGGCCACAAACCATGCCAGAAAAAGAAACAAACCCTTTTTTAACATACTCGCCTCGGGAATTTGATTAATTCTAAGTTAACAATATCGACCCATTCAGGTTTGTGTCAATGGTACTGCACAACTAGAATCAGCACAAATTGACCTTGCAGACGCCTAACAAGGGGGTGCGGCTGAGACGCAGTAGACCGTGTGCCACTGCTGCGGTGCCCAAAGACCATTACCAGCCGTTCGCCCGCCTGGAGGATGGTACCGCGTTAGAACTTGCCCCATTTCGCGCCGACTTGTATGCTTGTACCTGAACACTTCGGGGGGCATTCACAGGCGCATTATATATTTGCAAGGGGTTAATCTGATGAACAAACGATTGCTGTTAGGGGCCGCAGTTCTGCTGCTGGCCAGTCTGCTGCTGCCGTTCGGCCTGCCACACGCTAGCGCCCAGGACCCGCTGCCGGCCATTGTGACGTTCGAGAGTTCGCTCGAGGCGATCATGATGTCCGAAGCGGAAAGTGGCGCGGCCACCACTACGCTGACCTGGCTCACGGTCGGCATGACGGGCGAATACAGCCTGACGCTGCACACCTACCGCCTCGACGGGTGGGAGACGGTGTTTGATCCCACCACGTCCCCGCTGGAGCCACGCGGCGCGCGCGTCGTGCCCGTCGAGCATCCGCTCAACTTCGGCCCACCCACGTTTTTGCTGTCGATCATCGACTCCGGTTCGCGTATCGTGGACCAGCGCGTGGTGACGATTCCCTGGGCTGCCGAAGCCGCTGCGACCGAAATCACGTCATTCACCACCTCCATGACCACCCTCGACGCGGCAGCGCTGTCGGAAGGCTCCGCACGTGTGGATGTTAGTTGGGACGTGAGTGGCCGCCCCGCGACCTCCCAGTTGGTGTTTGAGCAGGTGCTGCCCGACGGTGCAACCTCGGCAGAGTTGCCGCGCCCCAACCGCTGGATTCCATCGATGGGCGAGGGGATGCTGGCCCCGGTGTCTAGCGGGGAAACGACGATCACGCTGCGGCTGAGCGTGGTGGACCTGGTGAACGACCAGGTGCTGGCCGAGGAAACCATCACCCTCACTGTGACCGGTGGGACTGCCCTGGCCGTCCCATCTGGTATACCGCCGGGGGCAGAAATCACCTCGCCCGGTCAATATCCGCAAGCCCAGAGCGCGCCGGTGGTAACTGTACCACCGGCCTCTTCTTCCTATTCAGCCATCACGTCGTTTCAGGTTTCGCCTATGACGGTCAACCCTGGCTCCGCGATCCGGCTGGCGTGGAACGTGCAGGGCACCGGCGGCGTGATCATCGAGCAGGTCGTGCCCAACACGGCCCAGCCGACTATCGTGGTTAATGCCCAGTCGCCACAAGGCGAAACGACTGTGTTCCTGCCCGATATTGCGCGTTACAGCGTGACCTATACCCTGTGGACGGCACCGCGCGACGCCTACCGGACCATTACCGTGAACGTGCACTGCCCGGCGACCTTCTTCTTCGGCGCGGGCGATGGCTGCCCGGCTGCTGGGCCATCCCAGACCCAGGCCAGTTTCCAGCCATTCGAAGGCGGCTACATGGTCTGGCGCGGGGACACCAACGAGATTTTTGTGCACTATGCTGACGGTACGGCGGGGTATTATTTGCAGGAGACGTTCAGCGGCCTGCCCGAAGCGCAAGTAGACGAGATGCCGCCCCTGGACCGGATGGTGCCGGTGACGGGGTTTGGCCGGGTGTGGGCCAATGCGCCGGGTGTGCGTGACAAACTTGGTTGGGCAGTAGAACCGGAAGCGGGGTATTCCGTGACCATCCAGGGTGTGGCAACCGCGCGGGTGCCGGTACCGGAGTTTTTGTTTTACTTCACACTTCCGGACGGCAGCGTCGTGGGTACCGGGCATGGGCAGTGGCGCACCGTCGGGTAACGCGGCAGCGTGACCACCCCAGGCAGATCGGGACGTGCTAGGCCGATTTGCTGCCGTTCCCACTGGCGCGCGTGGGCGGCGGGGGCACCTGGCTCATCGCCGTTTGAAGAGCGCTCTCAATATCATCCATCATCGGCGGCTTGACGATATACGCCTGGGCCCCGGCTTCTAATGCTTTTTGCTTGAAGCTGGACGCATCTTCTGCCGACACGATGATCACTGGCACTTTGGCCGTAATCGGATCGCGGCGCAAGAACCGCAGGACTTCCAGCCCATCAACGCCGGGCATATTGATGTCCATGAAGATAATGTCGGGAATGACCTGGTTCAACTGCTGCATCGCCATGCGTGGCCCATACGCGATGCTAACGGTGTGGCCCAGCACGCCCACCTGCGCCGCCAGGCTTTGCGCCATGTGGCGATCATCTTCGACAATTAGAATGTTATACAGCATTTCTTCCACCTCGCGGGTGACCCTGGATTCGGCTTAATTGTATCACAATCGTGTCAGCCGGACAGATTAGTTTCCTGCTTAAAACTGAATTTTGTATGAAACATTCACCACACACAAACACCGTAAAAAGGAGAACAACACGTGACGATGGTAAACAGGCTGGGACAAGGCGCGCTGGTGGATATCGTGTGGGCCTCGGACGGGACACGGTTGGCGGTGGCCACGTCGGTCGGCGTCTGGCTCTATGCGGCGGCGGACAATTTCGAGGCTGCGCCGCGCCTGTTGGTCGAGGGACCACTGCTGACCTCACTTAGCTTCAGCCCAGACGGGACCCGGCTGGCGGCGGGCCTGGGCGACAACTCGGTGCGCGTCTGGGATGCCGACTCCGGTACGCTGCAACACCCGCTGGAAGACGCCTACGACGCAGTGGGCTGCGTAGCCTTCAGCCCGGACGGGACCCGGCTGGCGGCGGGCAGCGATGACGGCGCGATCCGGCTGTGGACGCTGCCGACTCCAGCGGGTGGAACGGACGGTGACACGCCGGATGAAACAAACGAGGAAGAAGCTACGCCGGACCGCACGCTGCTGATCGGGCACGAAAGCGGCATCGTGGGCCTGGCCTGGGCACCAGACGGTACGACGCTGGCCTCGTGCGCGGAGGATACTGTGATTCGTGTGTGGGATGCGGCAACGGGAAGCGAAGCAGGCCAGGTGCACGGCATCGGGGGCTGGCTGGGCGGCCTGGCCGTTCACCCGGCGGGCACCCACCTGGCCGCCGGTGGCGCGTCGGGCGTGGTCGAGCTGTGGGAAACCGCGCAGCCGCACGAACCACAGTACGAGCTGGAGGGGCACGACGGCGTGGTAGCGGGCGTGGCCTTCAGCCCTGACGGGAAAACGCTGGCTTCCGGGGGCAGCGATGGCGACGTGGTGCTGTGGGGCGCTACCACCGGCGAACATCTGCGCACACTCGAAGGCGACTCCGATGTGCTGTGCCTGCGCTACAGCCCGGATGGGCGCTGGCTGGCGGTGGCTGGCTGGGACGGTGTGCTCCGGTTGTGGGACATGGTCGCCGAGAGTCCGGGGCCGGTGGTTGAACTCGCGCATTTTTCGGACGCGGTGACGCATCTCGCCTGGAGTCCTGACGGCGGGATCGTGGTCAGCGGGAGTAGGGACGAAGTGGTGCGGCTGTGGGATGCCAGCACGGGCCAGATCGTGCGCACCATCGACTCCGGTTTTCCGACAGTGGCGCACAGCCCGGTCGGTACGCTGCTGGCGGTGGCCAGCGAAAATGGTCCGATAACGCTGATCAACGGCGCGACCGGCGGCCTGATCATGGAACTGGAGGGCCACACCGGGCCGGTGACCGGGTTTGCGTTTGATGCGGCGGGTTACCTGTTGGCCTCGTCCAGCGTGGATCGCTCCGTGCGCGTGTGGGATATGCAGACCGGGGTGTTGCAGCGCGCGGTGATGGCCCATATTGGGCGCGTGACGTGTGTAGCGGTCAGTCCCGACGGGTTGACCGTCGCCTCCGGCGGCGAAGATGGCACGGTGCGTATCACGGACATCAGCACCTGGAGTCACTACCCGCTGAACGCCGACGCAGGCGTGGTGCTGCGCGTGGCCTTCAGTCCGGATGGGTCGGTGGTTGCGGCGGGCTACCTGGATGGCACGGTGCGGCTGTGGGGCATGGAGTCCGGGGAGCCTATCGGCACGCTGCGCGCGCACCAGGGCGCAGCGCTGGCGGTCGCCTATCGCCCGGATGGGTTGATCCTGGCGTCGGCAGGTGCGGATGGCGCGGTCCGGTTGTGGGATACGCTGCGCGACTCGCTGCTGGCTATGCTGGTGGGACATCTGGACGCGGTTAATGCCCTGGCGTGGAGTCCCGACAGCGCGCAGTTGGCGTCTGGCAGCGCCGACGGTACGGTTCGCCTGTGGACGGTCAATGTCGAGACAGCAGACGGCGAGGAGTAAAAAACTCGTGCAGGTTGTCATCTGCTCAACCCCGTGTTAAGCTCAACCGTATCGGGTGTGTAATTGATAGTCCAGTACGGGGGAAACGATATGGCTGATCCGCTGCGTGTGGCCGTGATTGGCACCGGCTTTGGAGCACGAGTCCAGTTGCCGGGATTCTTGAGCCTGGCCGATGTGGTGGTGGTGGCGTTGTGCGGGGCGTCGGACCGCAAAACGAAGGACATCGCCAACCAGTACGGGGTGCGGGCAGTGTATACCGATTTTGAGCAGATGCTGGTCGATGTCGCGCCAGATATCGTCAGCATCGTTACGCCACCCGATTGGCACCACGCGATGGTGCTGGCCGCGCTGCAAGTGGGCGCGCATGTCCTGTGCGAAAAACCGTTTGCGCTCGACGTGGCCCAGGCGCGTGAAATGCTGGACGAAGCCACCGCACGCAACCTGGTGCATATCCTCGACTTCGAATTCCGCTATTTGCCTGCGCGCTACTACCAGAAGGTGCTGGTCGACCAGGGTTATATCGGGGAGCCGGTGCTGCTCGAGGCGACCATGATGTCGCCCATGCGCTGGGACCCGGAACGCCCGTGGAACTGGTGGATGGACGCCGAGTGCGGCGGTGGAATTCTGGGCGCGTTGGGTTCGCACTATATTGATGCCTTCCGCTGGCTGAGCGGGCGCGAGGTCCAGGCCGTGGCGGCGTCGCTGTTTACCTCCCCGCATTACGCCTGGCGACCGATGCCCGACGGCAGCGGCGACCAACCGGTGACCAGCGATGATACCGTGTCGCTCGCTTTGGAATTTGACGGCGGGCTGCCGGGCCTGGTCAACCTGTGCGCGGTAGCCGGGGGCGAGCACGATGTGCTGGCGGTGCACGGCACTGAGGGCGCGCTGGTGGTGCGCAATCACCTCGAATTGTGGGGTCGCCGCCGCGACGAGCCATTCGACCTGATCCCCGTGCCCGAAGAATACGAGCCGGTGCCCTGGGTGCCGGACGAAAACCTGCTGTTGGGGCCGTTCACCAAGCTGGTCGGCCTGATGCTGGACGCCATCGACGGCGATGCGCTGGTAGACCCGCCAACGTTTGCGGATGGGCTGGCGGTGCAGGCGGTGCTGGACGCGGCGCGGCTCTCGAACGCCGAGGGACGCCGCGTGGCCCTGGACGAGCTCGACTGATAGACGTGTGTAGCCTGAGCAACCAGATGCTCTGAACATTTCATCAGCTTCCACAGTATTTACAATATGCAACAGGACAATTTAGGAGAAGATAACCCAATGAAAAAACACTTTGTCCTTCCGCTAGGCCTGGGCGCACTGCTGCTAGCCCTGATCGCCTTTGGTACCGGGATGCTGGTCACTGCCGCTCCCAACGGACAGGACGGCGAGGACCTGGCCACGCCGACGTTGTTCCCAGTCGAAAATGCCGCGTATGAGTTAAGCGTGGTCGGCGGCGAAGACGTGACCCTGACCTTCGAAGCGCAGGAAATCGACGGCTTCAGCATCAGCGAGACAACGGCTACCTCGGAATATCCCAACGGCATGACGTTCACAGTCAACGCCGAATCTCCCAACGGCGAGATCGTGGACGTGATCCTGTTCATCCGCTTCGATTTCGGTTCCGGCACGCGCGTGGTGGCGGAATGGGACGATGAAGCCGGCGCGTGGGTGGCCCGGCCCTGGTCGGCTGGCGGACGTCCGCCCTGGTCACGGTTTGACATTTACTGGCGCGTGCGCGATGAAACGGACGTGTTTGTGGATACCGCGCCCCACACCATCGATTACTTCGATCCGGCGCACACCTGGTTCCGCTCCGAAAGCGACCACATGGTGCTGTACTGGTACGGGTTTGGTGAGGATGTGGCTTACGACATCAGCCAGACGATGGCCGACCGCATCGAGGGCACTGTGCCGCGTTGGGAAGCCGGGTTTGGCAGCTACCTCAGCTACAAGCCGATTGTCATCATCTTCCCGGACCGGGATGCGATGAACGCCATGTACGGCGAGGACGGCGTAGCGAATCCACGCGTGGCGGGTTTCACCAGCAGCGACCTGGGCATGAGCGTGCAAGTCTTGCGTGAAGCAGGCACGCCCGATGCGTTGAGCGAGTGCATCTACGCACCAGAGGACCCGGTGGCTTACTGGACGATGGAGCGCCGCATCAGCACGATCTACGGCACCACTGCCCACGAACTGACGCACCTGCACCAGTTTGAACTGGCCGGAGGGCGCATGGGTTTTGAATGGTGGTCCGAGGGCCAGGCTGAGTGGTTCGCCAACACCGGACGCCAGTACGATATGCGGCTGCGTCATCTGGCCACGCTGCAAGACCTTCCCAGCCTGACAACAACGATTGGCTCCGATCTGGCACAGGCGGATGGCTGCCGCGCGTTGTCGTACCTGGTGGGGCCGTCGTTCATCAACTATCTGCTGGCCAACTATGGCGGCGTTGAAACGCACGGCGAGATCATGCGCCTCATCCGTGACGAGGGTTACCTGGTCTTTGATGCCATCGAAGCGGTAACGGGCGAATCGTTCTTCGACCTGGAAAACGACTGGCGCGTGTACCTTGGTTTCGAGCCGTTCTCCCTGGCCGACATCGACCCCGCTTCCGCGCTGGAACCCGCGGTTGACCCGGTGGCCGCGGTGGGTGACGTGGTGACGCTGCCCGCCATGCCGCCACTGCCCGCCGTCTACGCCGATCCCAGCCCGACCGCCGCCACCACCGGCCAGTGCTTCGCCAACATGGATATTACCATCCTCACGGTGGGGAGCCTGGACGGGGTGAACTACTACGAAGTGGACTGCATGGGTCAAATCGGTTGGATGCCGGAGGAACTGATCGCGGGGCAATAGCGGCGCACGTTCCGGAAATTCGCAACATGTTTAACCGGGGGGCGTATCGGTTGGTACGCCCTCTTTGTTGTGGTATACGTTACCCACAAAACGGGTGGCACACGTTTTCCGGATAGGGTAGACAGATCGCATCGCCGCCTGTGGCTCAAGCCGCTTCGCTACTGCAAGCGCACAGGCTACATAGGACAAGCAGTCGCTTTAGCTCGACTTTATCCAATCTCGTTCAGGAAGGGTCAACATCGGTCCGAGACTGGAAAACGTCCGCCACAATCACGTATCTTTGTTTCTGTAATAGATGCGTTCGTAGGGGCGTTATTGCGCCAACCAAAGATTGGATACGCCCCTACCAAAAACGGCGTTTTCGACCTTTTAGGGTTGTTTTGACCCCTATTAGATCAAAATGGATAAAGTCGAGCTAAAGGAACTCTTACCTCCCGCTGAGTGCCGTTCTTATGAATGGGCAAGAGACTGGTCAAGAACGCAGACCCAGGAGTCGCTTCAGCAGACTTGATAACGACGTAGCTGCGCGGCTTTGAGCCCGCAGTATATGGGGATCATTCCTTTCCTGTCAAAGAGAGTAAGTCGGGCAGCAAGATATGGGCGATGTTTAGTCGTTTACGGGGAAAGAGAAACACAACCAGCGGATTGTGTGGGGATAGGGAAAAACCAGATTAATCACACATCACGGGAAACTCGAAACTAGCATAAGGGCCTAACCACTAACCACCACCAACCGTTGTCAGTTGACCCGGCGGCGGGTTGTCTACTATGCTTGGGGCAGTGTGATATTTGGGCGTGAATGTGACCGGAGACAAGCGAGGGAACGGGCGTGTTTACCGACAAGGATGTGGCTTCTGGGCGGTTGGACAAGTATTTCCGCGTTGTGCACGCGCTGCAACTGGTGGCGGTGCTGGCAATGCTGGCGGGCATGGTGCTGACGTGGTGGTCCAACGGGGAGGAGTACAATCTCTTCCGGCTGCTGAATGAAAGCCTGGACCTGCTGCGACAGCGCAGTTTTGACCTGATCGCGCAGCCGTTGGGCGTGTTGTGGGCCATCTGGCCCGGATTTGTACTCGCTTTCATGCGCGCCTTCACGGGGGTGATGGTAGTGCCGGTGTCGTACCGGCGGTTGGCGTTGATCCTGTGGGGTGTATCGGCGCTGGCGTTGGGGCATTTCCTGGTTGTGTTTGGCATGGGCGATGTGCCGTCGCGCAGTCCGCTGGCGGCAGGTGAGGTGCAAATCGGCTATTGGTTGACGGCGTCTTCCACCCTGATCCTGGGCCTGCTGATCTTGACCGAGTGGACGATCCGGGGGCCGGAGTTTTCGGTCACGCCGCCGGGACAGTCCGGCCCGGTAGACGATGCCGAACGCCTGTGGCGTGGGGAGTACCTGACCTGCCCGTTCTGTGGGATGCTCAACGAGCCGGGCGCGCGCGCGTGTTATAACTGCAAAAACCTGTTGTTCGACTTTACGCAACGACCGAAGGAGTAACTTGTTTCGCTATGGACTGGGCTGCAATTGGACTGGCAATTGGGATTTTTATGCTGCGCGTGGTGGGCAACATGATCACCACCGTGCGGCTGGTGACGTTGGTGCGCGGCCAACGGCTGCAATCGACGGTATTGGCCGCGTTCGAGGCGCTGATCTTCGCGCTGGCGATGGGCAGCGTGGTGACCAACCTGGGCAACATCCTGAACCTGGCCTCCTACAGTCTCGGCTATGCGGCGGGTGGTTACCTGGGCATGGTGTTGGAACACCGCCTGATCCAGCGCTTCGTGCAGGTGACGATGGTGTCGCCGCAACACGCGCACCAGATGGCCCAGACCTTACGTGAGGCGGGATTCGGGGCCACTGAACTCTGGGGCCAGGGCGCGGGCTGGAGCGGGTATGGTTCATTGACGACAGTTGTTGGGCACCAGGATGTGCGCCAGGTGATCAAGACGGCCCAGAAGGTTGATCCAGATGTATTCGTCACGTTGGAAGAACTGACCGGCATCACGCGCGGCTATTTCCGCCGTATCGTGCGCCACAAGCGCTAGGCTGTGCCGTGAGCGTCACAGGCGCTAAGGGGCGTGTCTGGAGGATGTGAGCCATGCCGGGCGATATTCAACAGCGCGTACAGCGCATAGTGCGCGAGACGATTCGCCGCCATGACCTGATTCAGCCGGGCGCGCTGGTGGTGGGGGTGTCCGGCGGAGCGGATTCAATGGTGCTGCTGCGCCTGTTGTGCGACTGGCAGGACGAGCTAGGGCTGCGACCGCACGTCGCCACGCTGGATCACGAGCTGCGTGGTGGAGCGGGGGCGGCGGATGCGGCGTTCGTGCGTGAGACGGCCACGGCGTGGGGCGTGCCAGTCACGGTCGGGCGTGCGGACGTGCGGGCGGTGGCTGAATCAACCGGACTGGGGACCGAAGCGGCGGCGCGCGGTGTGCGCTACCGTTTTCTGCGAGATGTGGCGCGGCAGATAGACGCAAGCCAGGTGGCGGTCGGCCATCACCTGGACGACCAGGCCGAAACCGTGCTGCTGCACCTCATCCGGGGCAGCGGGTTGGAGGGACTGCGCGGGATGCTGCCGCGCACGCCGTTGAGTCGTGGGCATGTGCTCGACGATGTCGAAATCGAGTACGATAGGCTGTTGAATGGCGAGCCATACGCGCCGGACATATGGCCGGATGTTTGGCCAGAAATTGTGCGCCCGCTGCTGGCCGTGTCGCGCGCCGATATCGAAGCATTTGCCGCAGCACGCGAACTCGACTATCGCCAGGACACCACTAATACCGACGTGACGTATTTGCGTAACCGACTGCGGCACGAGGTGATTCCCCTGTTGGAACAACTCAACCCGAATATTCGCGCGACGCTGGCGCGCACGGCGGAGGTGCTGCGCGCAGATGCGGACCTGGTTGCGGCGACAAGCGCGCTGGCGCTGGCGCAGGTGGTGCGGGA
>JAADYV010000051.1 GCA_010092855.1 Chloroflexota bacterium
GCCGCTTGCTTTAGCTGGCGGAGTCGTCACCATGGTTTCATCGTCGGCAATCGCCAGCAGTTCTGAGCGCCGGACGCGCCGCCGCGCTCGCACCGGATGCAGTGGCGTTCCCTGGCATCTCCTATGAAACGACCGAATTCTAACGGAACCTCCGGGGTGGGGTTCCGGCTTGCCTGGCAAGATATCGGCAAGTTACCAATGGCCAGAGAGTCTGCGGACCCTCCGGTCTATTGATTCTGGAGAAAAACACAACCCATCACGTGGCCAGGACGTTCGAACCTGCCCCACCATCCGTGGCTGGCTTACCCCGCGCTCTAAACCTCCTACGCGATCCTTTTTCATCCGGTCCAGGGTATCAATTCGATGGGGACGAGGTTACATCAGGCCAGCAGTGTGCAGCCGATTCACAATCTCGACGGCAGATGTGCTGCGATCCATCGTGTAGATATGAATGCCTGGCACATCGGCCTGCAGCAACTCAGTGCATTGGCGCACGGCTTGATCGATCCCAAAAGCGACCAGTCCCGGTTTATCGTCGGCATCCAGGGCGGCGATGCCCTGGCGAATTTCATCCGTGATCGTCGCACCACAGAGCTTTGCCAGCGTCTCCATCATCTTGACACTGTAAATCGGCATCACACCGGGCAGTATCGGCACGTCGATCCCTGCGCGGCGGCAGCGTTCTCTGAAGTCGAAGAAGAAACGGTTATCGTAGCAATAGTTGGTGATGACATACTCCGCGCCACGGTCCAGTTTATGCTTGAGATAGTCAAGGTCCTGGGCTGGGCTGGGCGCGTCTATGTGACCTTCCGGATACCCGGCGACCCCCACGCAAAACGAATACCGCTCACGAATGAAGGCTACAAGGTCAGCGGCATACGGCAGGCTGTCGGGATGGGGTTTGAATTCCTCGCGAGGTGGATCGCCGCGCACGGCGAGTACGCTTTCAACACCCAATGCCTGGTAACTGTCCAGTACCGCGACGATGTCATCCGGCCCCAAGCCATAGCCCGCGAAGTAGGCGAGTACCTCCAACCCTTTCTCGTGTTTCAGTTTCTTGAGGAGCTGGTGCGATCCTTCGCGGGTGGAGCCACCCGCCCCAAAGGTCACGGAGACAAAATCTGGATCGAGTGCCGCCAGCGCGTCAATGGCCTGCTCCAGACTGACGGCTGCCTTATCGGACCGGGCTGGAAACAACTCGAATGAGAGTGTGGGACGTTTTGTTTTCCACAAATCGACGAGTCTCATAATTCCTTGTCCTCAACTGGTTTTGCTACTTCTAAACTGCCACGAACCGCCGTTCCTAAAGCGTATTTTATACGGAAACAACCCTGAGCGCTTTCCGGGTTGATCACTCCGCAGAAGTTACCTTCAAACGTGAGTTTCGAAGACCACAGGCGACTATTGCTGCTGGAACGGGGAGTACATCGACATCGTGAGATACGACGTGAACGAAGGCAACGTAGTCGATACCGAAGACTGTGACCCAGTCCAAACACGATTGGGACACCGACATCTATGTCTACGAGTTTGCGGGTAACTGTACCCGTCCGCTGACCGACACCGACATCGAAGACTATGCGGATATGTGCGGTAACCAGCACCGTTACCGCGACGGCATTTTTGTGAAAAATATCACCATATTTGACTAAATTATCGACTTGAATTTACAATAAATACAATAACAACCATTGAACTAACCGTCATCGTTCGCGCCAGGGATAGTTTTTCGGGGAGGCGCACGATGGGCGTTACTTACTCCTCTGGTGCCCCTGCGATCAGCACCGTGATGGTCATCGGCGGTGGGATCGGAGGGATGCGTGCAGCCCTGGATTTGGCTGACGCAGGTCTAAAAGTGTTTTTGGTCGAGCAAACGCCTTGCCTAGGCGGGCGTGTGGCGCAGCTCGGTTATATGTTTCCGCAACACGACTGTGTGCTGTGCCGAGGGACGCCCGATCATGGTTATGGTTGTACGCGCCCCTCCATCTCCCCCGCCTACATCGAGCACAACCAGCACCCCAATATCACCATCCTCACCAATACCCATATTGTGGACATCGCGGGACAGGCCGGGGACTTCACGGTTTCGCTGCGGCAGGAACCGCGCTTTGTGGATGCCGCGCGGTGCATCAACTGCGATTATTGCGTGGATGTGTGCCCGGTCGAACTGCCAGATAGCTATCAGCAGGGTCTCACCACCCGCAAAGCGATCTACAAGGTTGCCGCTCGCGCCGCGCCGGATGCTTACGTCATTGATCGCGGCCCCTATTGCGACACCTGCGGTCGGTGTGCCGAGGTGTGCCCCAGCCATGCAATTGACCTAAGCGAGCAACCGCACCTGATGAATGTAGCGGTTGGTGCGATCATCCTGGCGCTGGGCTTTCAGGTGTACGACCCAGGCGAAATGGAAGAACTGGGCTACGGACGATACCCGAACGTGCTCCAGGCGATGGAGTACGAACGCCTGGCGAGTCGCTCTGGACCCACCGAGGGCGTAATCACGCGGAAATCCGACCAGCAACCCCCACATTCGATTGCCTGGTTGCAGTGCATCGGCTCGCGCGATCAGACTCACACCTTCTGTTCGTCCATCTGCTGCATGTATGCCACCAAAGAGGCCATGCTGGCCAAGCAGCGTTTGGGTGACGCGGTGGACTGCACCATTTTCATCATGGACGAGCGGGCGTTTAACAAAGAGTACAGCACCTATTTTGCTACCGCGCGCGACAAATACAACATTCGTTACATCCGCTGCCGCGTCTCCGCGATCCGCGAGGACCCGGCCACCCAGAACCTGATTCTCCACTATGCCGATCCCAACGGCAAGCTGCACCAGGAACAGGTCGAACTGGTGGTCCTGGCCACCGGGCTGCAGCCGCCCAAATCAGCCCAACATCTGGCCCAGTTGCTCGACATCGAACTCAACGCGCACGGCTTCTGCCAGACAGACAAATTCACCCCGCTGCAGACCTCGCGGCCTGGCGTGTTCGTGTGCGGGGCTTTTTCGTCGCCCAAAGAGATCGCCGAAACGATCATCGATGCCAGCGGCGCAGCGGCAGAAGTCATGCGCCTGCTGAATGATCACCTCAATACGCACCAGTTCACCCGCGAATGGCCGTTCCTGGCTTTGAACGACATGCCCCCGGAACGCGATGTCACCGGTGAACCAGTGCGGGTGGGCGTTTTTGTCTGTACTTGCGGCGACACCATCGGCAAGACACTCGCTCTCTCAACATTGGCGCAGCAGGCCGCACAGTGGCCCGGCGTAGCGGCGGCTGACGTGCTGGAATTCGCTTGTTTCCCGGAGACCATCGAGACCATCCAGGCGCAGATCGCGGCCAAACAGCTTAACCGGGTGGTGATCGCCGGGTGCAGCAACCGGACCCATGATGCGCTCTTCCAGCGTGCTGTGCGGTTGGCGGGGTTGAATCCTTATCTGCTCGAAGTGGTCAATTTGCGCGAGCAGTGCAGCCAGGTCCATCATGACCAGCGCGCACTGGCCAACCGCAAAGCGCTCGAACTCGTGCGTGTGGCAGTCGGGCGTGTGAGTGCGGGGCAGCCGGTGTACAAAGACCGTCATCGCTGTCGACCCAGTGCGCTGGTGATCGGCGGCGGGGTTACCGGCATGACAACGGCGCTCGCCATCGCCGACAGCGGTTTTGATGTGCACCTGGTCGAACGCACGGAGATGCTGGGCGGCAACCTGCTCAATCTGTATTACGTGGCGGAAGGCTATAATCCCCAGCGGTTGCTGCGGGACCTCGTGAACCGGGTGCGTGCCCACCAGCGCATCACCACCTATACTCGCACCGACGTGACCCACCACGAGGGGCACGTAGGCTATTTCCGCGCAACGCTGCGCACCAGACACAACGGTTCAGAGGTCGAAACAGATATCGAGCACGGGGTCACTATCGTGGCTACCGGCGGGCGCGAAACCCACGAACATCCCTGGCTTGCGCAGCCCCAGGTGATCACCCAACGCGAACTCGAAGACATGATCATCCACCAGCCCGAAACGATCATGGCCCTGCAAGATGTCGTGATGATCCAATGCGTGCACCCGCCGGGTACACACGAATACTGTTCGCGCGTATGCTGCACCAATGCCCTCAAGAACGCGATCCGGCTCAAACTGTTCAAACCCGACTGCCGGGTGAGTGTGCTCTACAAAAACATCGTCACCTACGGCTTTCGCGAAGAATACTATACCGAGGCGCGCGAGCGGGGCGTGGTGTTCATGCGCTACGCAGACGACGCTCCACCTGAGCTTATCACTGACGGCGACCGGGTGCGCGTGCGGGTGCGCGACCTGGCGCTGGATCAGTGGCTGGAACTGCCCGCCGATCTCGTGCCGATGAGCATGTCGGTTGCGCCGAGCGCGGGCACGCAAGCGCTGGCGGACATGCTGCGCGTGCCGCTGTCGACGGAAGGCTTTTTCGAAGAAGCACAGATCAAGCTGCGCCCAATGGACTTCGTGCGCGAAGGTATCTTCCTGGCGGGCATGGCGCACTACCCCAAGTTTGTCGAAGAGAGCATCAGCCATGCGCTGGCGACCGCTGCGCGTGCGCTGCCCTTGCTCGCCCAACAGTCGCTCTACCTGGGTGGCATCGTGGCGCAGGTTGATCCCGACAAGTGTGTCGGCTGCCTGACTTGCACGCGCACCTGTCCCTTTGCCATCCCGCAGGTGGTCCAGCACGCGGATCGCACCGGCGTGGGCGGGCTGGGCGGCGCGGCGATCATCGACCCGGCGCAGTGCCAGGGCTGTGGCACGTGCACCGGCGAGTGCCCCGCCAGCGCGATCCAACTGGTCAACTACACCGACGAGCAGGTTATGCTACGCGAGATTGGCGGGTTGGGCAGTTGGCTGCCGCAGGAGGTGGTGGAATGACGGTGCAGCGTCACAGCAAGCACTTTGAGCCGGAGATCACCGCGTTTTACTGCATTTACTGCGGCTATATGGCCGCGGACACCGCCGGAGCGTTAAATGTCCAGTACCCGGCCAACGTCAAGTTCCTCCGGCTGCCATGCACGGGCAAAACCGATATTCGTTACCTGCTGGAAGCGTTTGAACAGGGCGCGGACGGCGTATATCTGGTGGCGTGTCCGATTGGCAACTGCCATCACGTGCGCGGGAACGAACGAGGGCGCGCGCGAGTAGATCGTGCCCGCCGCATCTTAGACGAGATTGGTCTGGGCGGAGAACGCCTGGAGATATTCTTTATGTCGGGCAGCCAGGCCCACTCCTTTGCCGAGGCTGCCCACACCATGACCGCCCGGATTCGCGAACTGGGACCGAATCCGCTGAAGAAGATCGCGCCGCTGCCTGCCGAGGGACGCGATATGCCAGTGCCAGGCGACGACGAGGATGTCAGCTTCCGGGGCCGCCGCCCCGATCCCACCCAAAGGACCGAATAGCCTATACGACCAACCATCCGTTTAGAGTTTGAGGGGGTGTTTTATGACCCACCCCGCCCCACTTAAGGATACCGCACTACCCGTCGGCGCAGTGCTGGTCGTCGGAGGAGGCATTGCGGGTATGCAGGCCGCGCTGGACCTCGCCGAGCAGGGGTTCAAGGTGTACCTGGTCGAGTCTCAATCGGCCATCGGCGGCAAGATGGCGCAGCTCGACAAAACCTTCCCTACCAACGACTGCGCCATGTGCACCATCTCTCCCAAGTTGGTCGAAACTGGACGGCATCCCAACATCGAGATTCTGACCGACACCCAGGTGCTCGACATCAGCGGCGAGGTGGGCCAGTTCACTGCCCGCATCACGCGCCAACCGCGGTATGTGGATGTCAACAAGTGCATCGGGTGCGGCGACTGTGCTACTGTCTGCCCGGTGATCATCCCCGACACCTTCAACGAGGCGCTGGCGCTGCGGCGTGCAGCATTCAGGCTCTATCCCCAGGCTGTGCCGAATGCGTTTGCGATTGAAAAGCGCGGCATTGCGCCGTGCCGGGAGGCGTGCCCTGCCGGGCAGCGCGCCCAGGGGTATATTGCGCTGATCCGCGAAGGGCGCTGGGCCGACGCGCTGCGCGTGATCAAGATGGACAATCCCTTCCCCGGCATTTGTGGGCGCATCTGTAACCACCGCTGCGAAACGGCCTGCAATCGCGGCCTGGTGGACGAGCCGATCAACATTCGCGCGCTCAAACGGTTTGTGACCGACAAGGTGTATGATCAGCCCCGCCAGCCAGTGGAACCCGCCGAACGCCGCTGCGCTGAGCGCATCGCCATTATCGGGGCGGGACCGTGTGGCCTCACCGCTGCGCAGGACCTGGCAGTCGATGGGTATGGCGTGACGGTGTTCGAAGCGATGCCGGTGGCCGGGGGGATGCTGCGCCTCGGCGTGCCGGAATACCGGCTGCCCACCGACATCATCGAACGCGAAGTGCAGGACATCATCGACCTGGGCATTGACCTGCGGCTGAACCACCAGATCGACAACCTGGACGATCTGTTTGAGCAGGGTTACGACGCGGTGCTGATCGCGGTCGGCGCGCACGAGGGGATCCGCCTGCCCATCCCCGGACGAGACCTGGACGGGGTGCTGATCAACACGCGATTCTTGCGCGATGTGCGGCTGGGGCGTTACGAAAACGGCCAGGGCAATGGTGCGCCGCCGCTTGGCCAGCGCGTGCTGGTCTTGGGCGGGGGCAACGTGGCCATCGATGTCGCCCGGAGCGCGATCCGCATGGGCCGGGACGTGCAACTGGCGTGCCTCGAGTCGCGTGAGGAGATGCCCGCCCATCCC
>JAADYV010000365.1 GCA_010092855.1 Chloroflexota bacterium
AGGACGCCGCCGGGTTACTTCACTCCACAGGACGATCCCGCCGGTGAGCAGCCCCAGCGAAACCTGCCGGATGCCAGGGTTCAGAATTCCGCTGTAGGTGCCGCCGAGTGCCAACACATACGTGACAATCAGCAGGACGACACCGCGCCCGGTGAGTTGGCGATAATAAACGCTGCGTTCGGGTATCGGTATCTCAACCATTCAATAGACCAGCTTGCGCGGTCGGTACTGGATCGCTTCGGCCAGGTGCTCGACCGTGATGGTTTCACTGCCCGCGAGGTCGGCGATAGTCCGGCTGAGCTTGAGGATGCGGTGGTAGGCGCGGGCGCTGAGCTGCATCTGGCGCAGCGTGGAGTTGAGCAGTTTTTCGCCCGCCGGTTCAGGCTGGCAGTAGTGGCGGATGTCGCTCGGTCCCATGTCGGCGTTGGCGTGCAGGCGGCCCTCGTCGCGGAACCGGACGCGCTGCCATTCGCGGGCCGCTTCCACCCGTGCGCGCACCTGAGCGGAGGACTCGCCGCGCCGGTCGTCGGTCAGTTTGTCATAATCCACGCGCGGCACATCAACGTGAATGTCGATGCGGTCCAGCAGGGGGCCGGAGAGTCGCTGTTGGTAGCGACGCACCGCTGCCGAGGAGCAGGTACATTCGCGCACCGGATCGCCGAAATACCCACACGGGCAGGGATTCATCGCCCCGACCATCATCACGTTGGCCGGAAACGTCAGCGTCACACGGGCGCGGCTGATGGTGACCACCTTGTCCTCGATGGGCTGGCGGAGGACTTCGAGCGTGTGCTGGCCAAACTCCGGCAGTTCGTCCAGAAAAAGCACGCCCCGGTGGGCAAGCGAGACTTCCCCAGGACGCGGCCACGAGCCGCCCCCAACCAGACCAGCTTCGCTGACGGTGTGGTGTGGGGCACGGAAGGGCCGGATGCGCACCAGCGGTGTATCCCCAGGTAGCAGGTCCGCCACCGAATAGATGCGGGTGACCTCCAGCGCTTCTTCGAGTTGCATGGTGGGCAGAATGGCAGGCAGCGCGCGCGCCAGCAGCGTCTTGCCCACGCCGGGCGGTCCAGTCATGAGCACGTTGTGCGACCCCGCCGCCGCCACTTCCAGCGCCCGTTTGACGTGTTCCTGGCCCTTGATGTCGGCAAAATCGGTCAGGCCATCTAGATCACCCGGCACGCTGAGGTCGAGCTGCTCGCGGACATAGGGCGGAATGACCATCAAGTCATACAGGTGCTCGACAAGCTGCCCCAGCGACTCGACGGGAATAACCTCGATTTCGGGCACCAACGCTGCCTGGGCCGCATCTTCCGCCGGGACGTAGATCCGCTCGAAGCCTTCCAGCCAGGCGCGGTAGGCAATGGGCAAAATGCCGCTGATGTGGCGCACGCGGCCATCCAGTGACAACTCGCCCACAAATACCGCCCCGTGCAGCTTGTCGAGCGGGGCCTGGTCGGTTGAGGCCAACACACCCACCGCAATCGGCAGGTCATAGGCCGGGCCTTCTTTGCGCAGATTGGCCGGGGCCAGGTTGACAGTGTAGTGTTTGAGGGGAAAACGCAGCCCGCTGTTTCGTACTGCGGCGCGCACCCGCTCGCGGCTTTCTTGCACTGCCGCGTCCGGCAGTCCCACGACGATAAACGCCGTGTTGCCATAGGGGTTAAAGTCAACTTCCACCTGGACAATCTCGCCGTCCAGTCCAACCACAGCGCACGAGTACACCGTTGACAGCATAGACGTTTCACCCGCCCATCGCGTTGCGTTTTTTCACGCTGGTTTGCACCAATCCGTAACAATCCTAACCCAGTTGGCTGCAACGGGAAAGTGCTAGACGGCAGGCTTGTGGGTATTGCGTTGTCATGCGGGCAGGGATTCATCGCGCCGACCATCTCATTCCTGGCATGTAAGCACGTTATTTCCCCTCGCGCCGTCATCACCCAAATATCACCGGGAAGCTGATGAGCACCAACAGACTCCACGCCAGATACGCCTGCAGTCCCAGGCTGTACACCGCCTGCAACGACGCGACCCAGTTTTTGCGGCCCTCCGTGAACTGCCGGTAGATGAGCAGTCCCAACACACCCAAATTGATCACGTTCCAACCGAGAACCACCAGCCGGTTGGGCGTCATATCCCATTCCAGGATGCGATACACGATCGCCGACAACGCGTAGAGACTGACCAGTGTCGCCAGGACCGCGACACTCAGGATACCCCGCCGCAGCCATTCGCCCATCGGGCCGGTGATCTGATCGCCGCGCCACGGTGTCGCGCCCACCAGTAACCCGATAATGCCAAACTGCATCAGGTTATAGACCAGCAGCACCTCCCGATCATCGTAGGGTGCCTGGAAGTAAAATGGAATCACCAGCAGATAGACTGCCAGCACCCCTAACGTTAGCGGGATCAGCAGCCGCATCATCGTTGCGATCAGTGGGCTCAGGCCGTGCTCGAAATCCTGATCTGCCGGGGAGTGGGCGGGATCATACACCGAAGCGACCGCCATTACCGGCAGCAGCCCAAAACCTCCCGCCGCGATCATCCGCAGCCAGATTTCTGGCAGTTGGATACCCAGGGCCTCGAACATCCCGATCATAATGCCGCCAAACGCCATGCCGGCGGCCAGATACAGCCCGGCTATGATCCCTACTTCGATCGATTTGATGATGAACGCGAAATCCGCGGCTGGCGTAGATTGGGTGCCCAACACCGAAAAACCCAACGCAAACCAGCATAACAGCGGCAGATGGAGGGCGGCGATCACCAGGATTTGCTCGGTTTTCCAGTCAGAATTTAGGAATGGGGTGGCGACAATCGTGTAGCCGGTCATGGCCAGCAAACCCGCGCCGACCATCAGGTTGCGGTTCAAGCCGGTGCGAGCGGTCAGCGCCAGATACACCAGCGCGCTCAGGGTAGCTAGCGGCGCCCACCACAAGAACAGGTGGGGAGTATCGCCGGAACCGGAAACAACCAGTTCCTCAACATCGGAGAGCGCCCAGAAGACCAGGCCGGTCACGATGCTCAGGGGCACTGCCACCAACCAGTTGACGTTCCGCAGCGGTGTGGGACGCTCCTCTGCGTCGTCTGCGTCGTCGCGCAGGCGATAATACCAGGCCGCATAAAGCAGATTTTGCGGCTGTTGCTCAAAAAGGGTCACCAGCGCCAATCGAAAATCTTCGCGCTGGCCCTGCTGCCGCGCGACCTGATAGAGTTGCTCCAATGCTTGCGGGTCAGTTCGGGTCGCTTGGATTTCGGCTTCAAACTCCATCGCGGCCTCCCATGGTTACATCATAGATTTAGGCAAGGCACATGGGGTTAGTCCAGTGGCGTGAGTTCGACACTCTCCAGGATGGCGGGTACGTTCGCCGCCAGCGCCTCGAACTCCGCCTCGGACAAACCCGAAGGGGTACCAGCACGCATATCCCACACGAAATATGTATCATCCGTACTCGCCGCAACGCCCGACCACCACGGGTTGTCACGTTCCTCCTTGTATTCGTCGTTGGAAAGCGCGGCCACATAAAAGATCGCTGCCGCAACATCCTCACCGACCCGAGACTCATTTTCACCCAGCAGGTACTCAAACACGAGCGTAGGGCCGTTGATGTGTGTCCGGACATCGTAGACCCACGACTCGGGTACAACAAACGAAATGGCGTAAGGCGGACTGCCAGCATTCCCATGACGCAATTCACGTATCACGGTCGTGTCCATCACTCTGTGCAGCTGCACGCCGACGTAGTCATCCAAGATGAGGCGAGCTGCTGTCAGCGCAACGAAGATAATGCTGCCTGCCAGCACAACGAGGATGAGCGCCACAAGCACCAACCGGGAACGGGTAAGAGTGAACATAGAACATCCTCCTGATGGAAAAAACGGACTCCTATGGAATGAACACATCCGGCGGTGCTGCCATGGTTGGGCCAGCACGGTCAACGCTCTCACTCATAATACACATCATATTCCACATGGGCGCACGAATCGATGATCGGGTTATACGTCTTCAGAACAAGCGGGACACGCTTTCCGAGCCTTTGTAGGGAGACTCTCGCCGCAAAACGAGTGGAAAAATGACGGTGTCTCTCAGGGTCTAAAAATGTCCAATGGATGCTGAGTCTGTACCGGAACAGTACTGGACGACAGGGGTACGAGTATTGCGATGTCACCGGCGCACAACCAGACGCGATCAGGGTAACTCGTCCGACTGGAACGGCAGCACATCCGACCGGCCAAGGTAGATTTCGCGCGTGGCAGCGGTGGCCGCATACTGGTCGGCGGAAAGAACATTCCAGAAGCTCTGCGGCGACGCCACGCGCCCCTGCATCCGCGTGGCATACGTGCGTAGCCAGGCGAAAAACACCTCATCGCCCAGGTCGCGTCGCAAGGCTTCCATCATCAATGCCCCACGTAGGTAAATGGCATTGATATATTCGCGCGGCCCATAAAAATCGTAAACCGGTGTGTCAACCTCTCCCAAGGGATCATAGTAATACACGCGCGACTGCCACCACCATTCCAGGTCATCGGGATAGTAGCGCTCGTAGAACAGCACTTCGCTGTAGATGGCCAGCGCCTCGTCGAGATAGGGATTGACGCCCTGGTCGTTGCCCACCATCGCGTACCACCACTGGTGGGAAACTTCGTGGGCCGTGATGAACGTCAGAAAGTTGCGCGAGCCGCCTTCCCACGTAGTGAACCACCGGTCGCTCACAAACACCAACCCGCTGAATTCCATCCCGTCTGGGAAATCCCCCTGCACCACCACCAGCCGGTCATAAGGGCACGGCCCGTACAAGTCCTCAAACAACGTGAAGGCATCGACGGCGGTTTGCAGCGCATGGCGTGGCGCATCCAGGTTGCTATTGTTCAAGTGAAACAGCTCCACTTCCACCCCAGTGCTAGTTGTATCTTGCAGCGTAAAGAACTGGTCGGAAACGGAAAAGGCTACTTCGCGCGCATTGTCGATCTCGAAGCGCCAGGTCTGGCTGTCCGGGCGGGAAACCCGGCCCGGCCCGGCTACGCTGACATTTTCGGGCGGGTCTTCGATCTGCAGATCGACGGTGAAATCGGCAGTGCGCAGCAAAAAATGTTCGCCAACCCAATGGAATTCGGGCGTAATCCAGCGCCGTTCTGGCTCAAACGCGGCCAGTAGCGGGAGCCACATCCCCAGGTTGACCTGTCGCCCCGTGTACCCCCAATAGCCCAGGCGATCATCGTTGCTATAGCCTTCAATAACCTGGGGAAGAACCAGGTCAAACTCCAGCACCAGGCGAACCGTCTCGCCAACGGGCAACGGATCGTTGATCGGGATCGCCAGCCGGGTGCCATCTAACACAGCATTCTCAATCAACCGCCCGTCTGCATACTTCACCTGCCAGAGCAGAAACTCCCCAGGCGCGCGATTGACTTCGACGTTAAAGATCATCTCGTCCTGTACGCGCCCGGAGTCGTTGACATAGGTCACCGCTTGAACTACAGTCACCGTCCGGTTGGTCCAGTTAAGCACGGCCTGGATATCGTAGTGCAGCGTTGGATCTAGAGCGGGTGCGATTCCCACCGGCGTCGCGGCCTCACCCGTCTCAGCATCGCCCAGGCTGGGCAGCGGCGTCGGCTCCTCCACATCCAGCACATCAGCCGGCGTCACCGTCACCGGCCACCCGTCCAGGCTGGCCTGGGACTCGGATGAACAGGCTCCAAGAACACCAGCAGCCAGGCTAATGAATATCAGGAAAATGATCGTGTTCCGTCTCGGTGTCATGGAGATTTCCTTCAGACCCAGGTTTTTTCCAGGTCCGAGTCGTTCACAGACCTGTGATGTGCACACCCGTGATTGGGGCAGGTTCGATAATAGCGCCAGAATCATAGCGCAGGCCAGCCCGAAAGCCAACGGATTCCCACCGTTCGACACGCGCCCCCACAAACCTCACGCACCCGGTGGAACACAAGCGACCACCGGTCCCCGAAACCTTCATGACTATCACAGGAGATTGCTCTTGCTGAATGGGAACGGTACAATGTGCGGCGCGAAGTCCCCAGGAGGTAATTCATGGCCGGAAATATACACATCTCCGAACACCCCCTGATCCAACACAAACTCACCATTTTGCGTGACGCGGCCACCGAGCACAAGAAGTTTCGGGAATTGATCCGCGAGATCAGTATGCTGCTGGCATATGAAGCAATGACCGATCTGGAACTGGCGCAAACGACGGTCCAAACCCCGTTAGAGAAGGCACCGGGTTTTGAGCTGCAAGCCGAGATCGGGCTGGTGCCAATCTTGCGGGCGGGCCTGGGCATGGTGGACGGTATCCACGAGATGATCCCCGGCGCGCAGGTATGGCACCTGGGCATCTACCGCGACGAGGAGACGCTGCGCCCGGTATCGTACTACAACAAGCTGCCGGTCGAACCCACGGTGCAGGTGTGCCTGGTGTTGGACCCGATGCTGGCGACCGGGGGATCGGCCACCGCCGCGATCCAGGTGCTAAAGGAATGGGGCGTGCGGCGCATCAAGTATGTGGGCCTGATCGCGGCCCCCGAAGGCATCAACGTCGTGGTCAACGATCATCCCGATATACCACTGCATCTGGCTGCGGTTGACGATCATCTCAACGACAATGGGTTTATCGTTCCCGGTTTGGGGGACGCAGGCGACCGCCAGTTTGGTACTGCCTGAGGGAGAGTAAAGGACGGCTCGCTGTGTCCGGTCAGGATATTGTTGCATTCGTGGTTGTGTTCCTGGTAGCGCTGGGCCTGGCGCTGGTATTGACGCCAGCAGCACAGCGGCTGGGCTTGCGCTGGCAGATCGTGGACAGGCCACGCGGACGCCACCAGCATGGCCGGGTGACATCCAAGTTCGGCGGCATGGCCATGTTCGTAGCATTCATCGTCGCTGCGCTAGTCGCCCAATTTATGCCCGTTGTGCGCACCGATGATCAGGAGGTTATTCGCCTGACCGGGCTGCTGCTGGGCAGCCTGTTCCTATTCGTGTTTGGCCTGCTGGATGACCGCTATGAATTCAGCGCGCTGCCACAGTACATTGCCCAACTGCTGGCGGCGGGTATCGCGGTGTTGTTTCTGATCATCATCGAGCAGTTTAACAATCCCCTCACTGGCAGTTCTACCCCGGACTGGCCGTATATCGTCACGGTGACGATCACGGTCTTCTGGCTGGGTTTCATGATGAACACCGTCAACTGGCTGGATGGCCTGGATGGCCTGGCAGCGGGTGTGTGTGCCGTCGCCTCGCTGATGATCTTCATTCACGCCGCGTTCCGGTTGGACCAGGTCAGCGTGAGTCTGCTGCCGCTGGCACTGCTGGGTGCGACGTTGGGCTTCCTGCCCTACAACTTTCACCCGGCCAGGGTCTTCATGGGGTCGAATGGGGCGCTGGTCATCGGTTACACACTGGGGGTGTTGGGCATCATCGGCGGTGCGAAGATGGCGACCGTGCTGCTGGTCATGGGGCTGCCGCTGCTGGACGTGGTGTGGCAGATCGTGCGTCGTCTAAGCCAGGGCACCAACCCGGTCCAGGGGGATCGCGGCCATGTCCACTACCGCTTGCTGGACCTCGGACTCTCGCAGCGTCAGATCGTAGTCGGCTATTACGTTTTCTGCACGATTTTTGGGGCCATTGCGCTGGTGACGGCCAGCCGCCTGTTTAAGCTAATTGCGCTGCTGGTGATGGGAGCCGTGATCGCGGTCGGATTTGCGATCCTCAGCCGCCGCTCGCCACTACCCGCCAGCATCCCGGAAACCGGACCAGTTTCCCCAGAACCCGATGATTCCCCAGCGAACTCGATTTCGCGCTAACGCTAAATATCGTCGAAATCCACGTATTCGAGGTCTTCGTCGTCGCCATCGAAGTCATCATCCACGTCATCTGTGAACGGGCTGGGCCGCCGGTCACGTAACGGGCTGCTGCGCGGTGGGGAGTCGCCGGGACGCGCGGGTCGGCTGGGGCGGCGTGTTACTGGATCGGGACGTGCACGACCGGGCGGCGCGTCTTCACTCGCGTCACGGGCAGCAGGGCCACGCGGGGAGGTGGGACTCAGGCGCTGCGTGCGCTCGAAACGCCCCGAGTCTTCGGTGCGGTCTGGACCACCGGCAACTGGGCGTCGAGATGCACCCGGACGGGGCGCTTCATCTGCCACATCGTCATCAGCCGCGCGATCCCGAAAGGGGCTGCTGCGCGGCGGAGAGTCACCAGGACGCGCGGGTCGGCTGGGCCGCTGTCTTTCCACGCCGGGTCGCGCAGCACGACCAGGGGGTGCGCCCTCGTCAGTGGCACGGGCACCGGATCCGCGCGGGGAGGTGGGACTCAAGGGCTGGGTACGCTCGAAACGCCCCGTGTCTTCGGTGCGGTCGGGTTCACCAGCAACGGGACGACGAGAGACTCCTGGCCGAGGCGCATCATCGGCTGTGGCGTCACCAGTAGCACGATCCCGAAAGGGGCTGCTGCGCGGCGCGTCATCGGGACGTGAGGAGCGACCGGGGCGCTGAGACCCTGTCCCTGGACGCGCGGCAGTGGGAGCCGTATCCTCGCCAACCCTGTCCGGACGTTCAGCACGCGCGGGCAACGGCCCGGTCCGCTCGCGGGGCGGGGACGCGGTGCGATCTCGCTCCCGGCGGGCAGCGGTTTCTGCCGGACCCGGTTCCACCGGACCTGGTGCTTCCCGACGGCCAGGACGCGATCCCGGACGCCTGCCAGATGCTTCCGCTGGACTCCGTTCGCGAGCTGGCGCGTCTTCCCGCGCTTGAGCTGGTGCGCGGTCGGCGGCAGTCAACGCAGGCTGGCGAGCGGTGGGTGCCGCCGGTGCTAGTGAGCGCGCTTTAGCAGCCAACGCCGTGTGCTGGGATGGATTCGGGACCGGCAGCGCCAGGTTATACACCGAGGGCAACGGATCGCCGGGTTTAAGCGGCAGGTTCGAGCCAGGTTCGCGCGGTTTGGCAGTCGGTGGTGGGGTGTAATATTGGAATTTGCGTTTGGTAATGCGCTCCAGAACTTCCTCAAAGAAACCCAGGAAAAAGATCGCCAGCACTTCTACGAACAGCACCGCCAGAAATGCCGTCGTCAGCAGGTCCACTGAATGCGCCACCGGCCCGGTCAGCCAGTCGGACACCACGTCTTGCAGCCCGATCAACACCAGGAAGCCCAATCCCCCACCAAAGATGCCGATCAACAGCGGCCAGCCCTGCCGGTCGGCGGGCGTGGGCAGCATAGCGTTGCTAATCGCAAACAACACATACAGCCACAGGTAGAAATCCGGGGTTTCGCCCAGCTTCTGAATGGCCGGGCCGATCACGTCGACATCAGCAGTGCTGAGGGCGTCCAGGAAGTCTTCCAAATTGAGAATCTGCGTGCTGATGTACCAGACGATAAAGATGCCGGTGGCCAGCGGAGCCGCGCCCATGATCGCCGAGCGGAAGCGGTCTGTCTGCTTGATCTGCACAAAGTCCAGCCGCAGCGTGCTGTCTTTCTGTGGTTCGGGCCAGACAGCGACCTGCTTGATCTCAACACCAAGCACCCCCGCCACCAGCCACTGCGTGACTTCGTGAACGAGGATGCCCGGCATCAGGAAAAAGTAATACAACGTGGTCGCGCTGCGTTCGCTGTTGGTCAGCAGCCAGCCCACACCATACAGGTGGCTGTGGATCCATCGTTCCGCCCAGATCAGCGGGATGAGGACCGATGCCAGCAATAACCAGGGTGTGAGCAGGTCACCAAGCATAGAGTCAGTCGCTGTTCGCGGCTAGGCCGTGTTGACATTTGTACTCAGAAGTTCACCATTCTCAGGCGAAAATGTCAACACTACCTAGGACAGCCCCTTGGCTTCGACAGCCAACCGCACCAGGTCGACAAACGAGTCCACTTTGAGCGATGCGCCACCAACCAGCGCGCCGTCAATGTGTTCCTGGCTCATGAAGTCCACCATGTTGTTGGGCTTGACGCTGCCGCCGTACTGGATGCGCATGGCGTTGGCGTGCTCATCACCGTAGAGTTCGGCCAGAATGCCGCGAATCGCGCCGATGATGGAGTTGGCCTGGTCGCTGGTTGCACTCTTGCCGGTGCCAATCGCCCAGATCGGTTCGTAAGCCACGACGATGGTGGCCAGGGCGCTGGCTGGAATACCGTCGAAAGCGGCACGAACCTGGTTCCCCACAAATTCTTGCGTGCCGCCTGCTTCATTAATCTCCAGGCTTTCGCCCACCGCAATGATCGGGTGCAGCCCATGCGCCAGCGCCGCTTTGGCTTTCTTGTTGACCATCTCGTTCGTCACGCCCTGGTACTCGCGCGTTTCGGAGTGGCCGATAATGACGTGCTTTACCAGCCCTTGCAGCATATTGGGCGCGATCTGGCTGGTGTAGGCACCGCTTTCTTCCCAATGTACGTCCTGTGCGCCGACCGCGATGGCGGTGCCCGCCAGCGCCGCCTGCACGCCCGGTAGCGCCACATAAGGCGGGCACACCACCCGCTCCACCGCCGTATAGGGACCCAGTTTGTCTTTGATGGCATTGACAAATTCGACGGCTTCCTGCGGGTTTTTGTTCATTTTCCAGTTGCCGGCAATGATTGGAGTACGCATTCGCTAAGTGTCTCCTTCTGAATGCAAACAGTAGCGCAAATGAAATCTATTCCGTTTCGGATAACAACCGGGTCGCCTCGCGCACAACCCACTCCGGCGCATCGTCGAGGTTAAGCGCGGTTTCCCAGTCGGTGCGGGCAGCATTTGTGTCGCCCAACACCTCCCCATTATACACGCCCCGCACCAAATAGGCTTCTGCCAGTGTCTCGTCAAGCTCCACCGCAGCATTGATGTTGTTGTGTGCGAGACGCTGCAAAGCACTGCGGCTGGACGTGGTTTGGGCCAAGGCCAGGAAGCTAAGCGCGTAAGCATTATCAGAGTAGCGGTCGGCGAATGCCGTGATGACCGACAATGCCAGGGCCCGGTTGTCGACAACAGCCCCAGCCACAAATTCACCGGCCTGGTTGCGCAATTCGGACGGTACATTATCTTGCCCCAACACGGCCAGGTAATACCACACTGCGGCTTGATTGAGTCCCTGGGCTTCGGCAATGCCGGCGGTGGACGCAATCAACAGCGTGGTGGCCTGCAGATCATCTATGGCGGTATTCGCCGAATTTATATACAACACAGCATTGCTGAGACGACCTTCGGAAGCCTGCACCAGCGACAACGCCAGGTAGACATACGCTTCATTCGGCAGCGCGGTTATCGCTGCGTCGCGGTTGAGATTCGGTTGACCCAAGAACTGCGCCGTCTTACTAACCAACAACCCCGGCTCGACAGCCGCCATGCGGTCCAGGAAAGCCACAGCTTCCTCTCGGATATCGGCGTCCTCCTCTGGTGCAGCGCGTACCAGGACGTGCAGATAGAGCGAGATGGCCACATCATACTCGCCCTGCTCTGCCGCTTCAGCAGCGCTAGCCGCAACATCGGTGATAGACCGGCTGGGGTCATCGAGCATTGTCCGATCATCTGAAGCGCTCGACTCTGCGCCGGTCGGGAAGCTCTCAGCGAGCGCTTGCTGCAAGAAATCAGCCTCCGGCAGCATATCCGCCAGGGTTTCCGCCTCAGCATAAGACAGGTGGCCCATATAATCCGACGCTATCGTCAGTGCCTGCTCATTGTTATTTGCATCTTGCTCAAGCAGGTAATCCTCAACCTCGTCTCGGACATCACCCGGTAAATCATCCCGGCCAAGAGCGGCGAGGTAGTACCAGGTCGCGAGCTCCGGATAGCCTTGCGCGTTAGTTACATGCGCCGCTGCAATAACCAACCGGGTAGGGGCTTCCATGTGCTCGATCGCAGCGTTCGCGGTCTCGTAGGCAGCTTGCGGGTCCACACCAAGCTGGACAATCGACAGCGCCAGGAGAACGTAAGGTTCGTCTGGCAGCGCCGCCATCACCGTCTCCCGTTCATCGGGCGGCACCTGGCTCAAGAATTGCGCTGTGATGCCGATGAGGTGTTCAGGATTCGCTTCAACCTGTGCCGCCAAGTATTCCTCAGCTTCCTCACGAACATCCGGTGTCACATCATCCTGTACCAGGGCCGCCAGGTACAGCCAGATTGCGGTTGGATGGTCGTCCTTTACGCGCGCGAGGTTGGCATAGGCGGCGAGCTCCTCGCCAGACTGGTTGGCCAGGTCTTCACTGAATTGGCCATCGTTTTCTTCTAACAGGAAGAAGTTAGGGGATAAGGGCCCAACTTCGTCCGGGTGCGACAACGACAATGCCCATTGCATAGCTGGCATATTGGGCATGGTGTCGGTCAGGATGCGCGCCTCCTGGAATGGCCGTTCAGCCATGAATCCTGAGGTTAGCTCAAGGGTCAGGTCGGGATCCGTTTCTTGCCCAGCCATCAAAAATGCAGCAGCGTCCGCCCGCACCTCGTCGCTTACGTCCGCGTGCACCAATGCGTTGAGGTAGAGCAGCGTCGCCAGATCGGGATACCCGTTGGTCGCCGCAAAACGAGCCATCATCGCCAGAAACTCGCTGGAGGGGTCCAGTTCTTCCAACATGAACAAGAGGTTTTGTTGGACAGCCATCGGATCGTCGCTGATGAGCAGTTGCGCCATGGTGAAAAACAGCGGCGCGAACGGTTCATCGGGTATGGAATTGACCAGCGCCTCGGTTTCCGCCGGTGTCAATTCTGCCATGAACAACGCCGTGACTTCCAATGCCTCCAACGATTTGGTCTGGACGGTTGTTTGCATGAACGCTTCGGCGTCCGCCTGAATCGCACCATCCACGTCATCCATAACCAGAAAATGCAGGTAAATCCACAGCGTTAGATCGGTGTAACCGTCATCTGCAGCAGCGGCAGCAGTTTCCGCGTACAGGGATTCCTCGTCCGGCCAGCGTTCAAAAGCATAGTCCACGCTGGAAAACGCCACGTTCTGATTACCCGTTTCAATGTGGGCCCGCGCGCCGGACATCACCATCGCGGGGTTATTGGCGACGCTCCCTGCCGCTTCCTCGACAATACCCTGCGCCTGGTCAACGGTGGTGTTAAAGGATTCGACCACGCTGGCATCCACATTAAGCGGGTCGTCGGTTTCAGTCTCTTCTTCGGCGTCTGTGATGTCCCAGGGACGCAAATTGTCGTCGGAAATGGCACCCAGGATGACAAACATGCTGGCCAGGCACAATACCAGCAGCGAGCCAAACCCGCTTAAAATCCACAGGTTCGCGCGGCGGCGATAAGCGGTACGGCTGGCCGAACTGCCGGCTGTCCCGGTCACCGGTGAAGGGATTGCCGGTGTGAATGGGGTTTGGGCAGGCTGCGGGGAAATCGCGCCAGGTGCAGTGGCGGCAGTCGACAAGACGGGCGGAGCCGGGGCGCGATAGCGAGCGGCGCTGAGTTCGGTCATCCCGGCACTCTGGACCGCTGCCTCAAAGGCCGCGACCATCTCCACCGCCGACTCATAGCGGTCCTGTGGCTCTTTGGCCAACGCCTTGAGCAGCACGCGCTCGACTTCATCCGGTACTTCCGGGTTGATCTTGGTGGGTAGCGGCAGCGGCTTGTAGATGTGATCGTGTACGATGGCGTAGGGGGTATCGGCGCTGAAGGGCACCCGCCCCACCACAATCTCGTACAGCACCACACCCAGCGAATAGATATCCGTGCCTGGCCCCAGGTCGCGCATCCCCTTTGCCTGTTCAGGCGACATGTACTGCGGCGTCCCGAGCATCATATCCTGACTGAGCGTTGATTCGCCCACCTGGGCAATGCGCGCCAGCCCGAAGTCGGTCAGGTAGGGCGTATTTTGGGTGTCCAGCATAATGTTGGACGGCTTGATATCCCGGTGCAGCACACCCTGGCGGTGCGCATAGGTGAGGGCGTTGGCCACCGCTTCCAACGTGGTAACCGTTTCATCCAGCGTGAGCGGGGCGCGTTTGAGCCGAGCCTTGAGCGTTTCGCCTTCAATGAACTTCATCACCAGGTAGGGCTGGTTCTCATGATCGGCAAAATCGTACACCGGCACAATCGAAGGATGTTCGAGCCGGGCGATAATCTGCGCCTCGCGCTTGAAGCGTTCCAGGAATCCGGGGTCTTCCTTAAAAGCGGGGTGCAGCACCTTGAATGCCACGTAGCGGTCCAGGTTGGCGTGGTAGGCTTTGTACACCGTCGCCATGCCCCCCTGACCAATCTGGTCCACAATCCGGTACGGTCCTACGTTGTTTCCAATTGCAAATGCCATCGTCACACCTGAACAAGTCTACTCGCCGCCCACCAGCCAACTTACGATCCACAGCCTTATTATTTATGACTAAACGGTATCTGGCGCAAAATGTCAACCTTACCAAGTCTAGTTTACGCCTGTTATGGAAATGCAAAGGAAATGTAAAATCCACCTGGTTGACAACACCGACGTATTGAGGTCTATCCACCAGGCTACCACCGTATGATGTTACGCCAGGGGGCGCAGGTTGCTGCACCCCCACCAGGCCAAACCAGTATCCTAAACGGGACGAGAATTGTTAGGCCTTGTCGTTAAGCGCCACTACGCCTGGCAGTTCTTTGCCTTCCAGCAGTTCCAAACTGGCCCCACCACCGGTCGAAATGTGCGACATGCGGCTGGCCAGGCCCGCCTGCTGCACGGCGGCTGCCGAGTCACCACCGCCGATGATGGTTGTGGCGCTGGATTCCGCCAGCACTTCGGCAACCCCAAAGGTTCCTTTGGCAAAGTTCTCCATCTCGAACACGCCCATCGGCCCGTTCCAGACTACCGTGCGCGCATCCTTCAGCACTTCGCGGAAGGCGTCTACCGCCGCTGGGGCAATATCCAGAATGCGCCAGCCATCCGGCACACCGTCTGCCGCCTTGATAACCTGCGTGTTGGCGTCGTTGTCGAATGCATCCGCAATCACCACGTCTGCCGGCAGCACGAGCTTGTCGCTGCCCTTGTCCATCAGACTCTTGGCGGTGTCCACCGCATCATCTTCGACCAGCGAGTCGCCAACAGCCCAGCCCTGAGCTTTAAAGAACGTGTTGGCCATGCCGCCGCCAATCAACAGCGTATCACACTTGCCCAGCAGTGCTTCAATAACAGCGATCTTATCGGAAACCTTTGCTCCACCCAGAATCGCCACGAAGGGCCGTTCTGGGGCCGCGACTGCGTTGGCCAGGTATTCCAGCTCTTTCTCCATCAACAAGCCACCAACCGCTGGCAGGTGCCGGGTAACGCCTTCCGTCGAGGCATGGGCACGGTGCGCAGAGCCAAAGGCGTCATTAACATATACGTCGCCCAGTTCCGCGAGTTGCTTGGCCAGCGCCGGGTCGTTCTTGGTTTCCCCGGCGTGGAAGCGCGTATTTTCCAGCAGCAGCACGCCCCCTTCCGGCAGGTTGGCAGCGGCGGTCGTGGCAGGTTCCCCCACACAATCTTCGGCAAATGCCACGTCGACGCCCAGGTGATCGGCCAGCACTGGTACCACCGGCTTGAGCGAAAACGCCGGATCGGGCTCACCCTTTGGACGGCCCAGGTGCGACATCAGCACGACCGAGCGAGGCGTCTGTTCGAGGATGTATTGCAGCGTGGGTAGGGCAGCTCGGACGCGCGTGTCGTCGGTTACCTGTCCATCCTTCACCGGCACGTTGAAGTCCACGCGGATCAGCACTCGCTTGCCTGCCAGATCAATATCACGAATAGTCTGTTTGTTCATGATTAAATGCTCCTTGTTTAGCACAGCAGGGGCAAGGTCACACTACTGCTGTCCTTGCCCCCGCGAGAAAAAGTTACTAACCAGGTTCTAGAGCTTGTCGGCCATCAGCTTGGCCAGGTCAGCAGTACGCACCGAGTAACCCCACTCGTTGTCGTACCAGGTCATCAGCTTGACCATCGTGCCCTGGAACACTGACGTGAACTGGGCGTCCACGATGCTGGAACGCGGATCGGCCTTGTAGTCCATCGACACCAGCGGTTCTTCACCAAAGCCCAGGATACCCTTCATCGGGCCTTCCGCCGCCGCCTTGAACGCAGCGTGCAGACCAGCGGTGTCGGTTTCCTTCTCGATTTCGATCACGCAGTCCACCAGCGACACGGTCGGGGTCGGGACGCGCACGGCCATGCCGTCGAACTTGCCCTTCAGGTCCGGGATCACCAGGGCTACAGCCTTGGCTGCGCCGGTGGTGGTCGGGATCATGCTGAGCGCGGCGGCACGCGCACGGCGCAGGTCGCTGTGCGGCAGGTCCAGGATGCGCTGGTCGTTGGTGTAGGCGTGGATGGTGGTCATCACCGCACGCTTGATGGTGAAGTTATCGTGCACAACCTTCGCCGCTGGAGCCAGGCAGTTGGTGGTGCAGGACGCATTCGAGACGATGTTGTGCTTGGCCGGATCGTACATGTCGTCGTTGACGCCCAAGACCAGCGTCAGATCGATTTCACCCTTCGCCGGGGCGGTGATGATGACCTTCTTCGCGCCTGCGTCAATGTGCGGCTGGGCTTTTTCGTTGTTACGGAAAACGCCAGTGCCTTCGACCACGATGTCCACGCCCAGGTCTTTCCAGGGTAGCTTGCCCGGATCGCGCTCGCTAAAGGCCTTGATCACGCTGCCGTTGACCTTGATCCCACCGTCCACGACTTCCACGTCGCCTTCGAAACGGCCATAGTTCGAGTCGTACTTGAACAGGTGCGCCATCGTGGGCAGATCGCCCAGGTCGTTGAACGCGACCACTTCCAAATCATTCGGGTACTGCTCGGTGATGGCCTTCAGGACCTGACGACCAATACGGCCAAAGCCGTTGATACCTACTTTCACTGCCATTTTGTTGTTCTCCTTCATTGGAACGGAATACACCAGAACGCGACTTTGTTGCGCGTGTCGTTCAATAGAGGTACAGAGGTTTTTGCACGCGCTGTGGTGCTAGCTCGCTGCAATCACTGCACCGTTTTGCGAAGGCACTGCTTGCGTGATACTGCTGTACATCGCCAGCAACGCCTGGGCTAACTTCTTGGGATCATGACGCCAGGGCCGCTCGCCATCGGTCAGGTCGGCCAGGTGAATGTCGTAGCGTTCGTATGCGGCATGGTGTTTGGGTTCCTGGCGAACGAACTGCGGCTGCTGGCCCTCATTCAAAGTGGGATAGTGCCCATTACCCAAAACCGCATCAAATACACCACGCCCGATGTGAGCTTCCAGCGCCAGAATGTGATCGACCAGCATGAAACCGTCCGTTTCGCCAGGCTGCATAGCCACATTACACACGTACACCGTGTAGGCGCGGCTGGCCCGGATCGCTTCCACAATGCCGTTCACCAGCAGGTTAGGCAAAATACTGGTGAACAGGCTGCCCGGCCCGATCACGATCAAATGGGCATTCAGAATGGCCCGAATAGTTTCGGGATAGGCGCGCACTTGGTCCGGATACAAGAATACGCGCTCGATAGTGCCGCCGGTGCCGGTAATGCTCGACTCCCCGCTGACACGCCGCAACCGTGATTCGCCTGGCACTCGGACTTCGGCCATCAGCGTCACGTCGTCCTGCAAAGTGGAGGGCAGCACGCGGCCTTCTACCGCCAGTACGCGCCCGGTTTCGGCAACAGCCCGGTCCATGCTGCCGGTGATGTTGGCCATCGCCGTCAGGAACAGGTTGCCAAAGCTGTGCCCTTCTAACCCACCTTCGGCAAAACGGTACTGGAACAACTGCGTAATCAGGTCTTCATCGTTGGCCAGCGCCGCAATGTTGTTCCGCAAATCGCCAGGGGGCACCACGCCGAGTTCGCGCCGCAGCTTACCGGAGCTACCGCCATCATCCGCCACCGTAACAATAGCCGTGATGTTGTTGGTAAAGGCTTTCAGGCCGCGCAGCACAGCCGGCAATCCGGTACCGCCGCCAATCGCTACAACTTTGATACCGCGCTGCCGCCGGTTGTGGGCATACACCACATCAATCAGCGATTCGTGGCTGCGCAAAATGAACGGGGCCAGGATCGAGCGGTTGAGGCCATACAGACCGATCCCGATGGCCGAAACACCAATGATGGCAGCGCTGGCAATACGCGCCCATTCCGGCATAAAACGCAGGGTGACCATGTATAAAAAGGCAGGCAGATCAGCTTCGCGGTAGATGGATACAATCGCCTGGGCCAGACCAACCGCCAGCACGGTAATGCCAAACATCAACAACACCAGCCAGCGTTTGATACGCAGGCCAGGTGTCATCCATTTGATGATGACCCGGCGATAGTGCCGGATGTGACCACGTCTGGTAGTTGGGTGCATGTTTTCGCTAGCTAGCAGCAAAGCCGTTTTTTTGTAACCCTGCTATCCCCCATCCCGCGCGAATTGTAGCGGCTTTACACACTTTCTTCAACCACCCGGCATCTGTGTTTTCACCTGTGTTCCGCTGTCAAGAATCACTTGACGCGCACCGCAGGCGTGTTACAACTAAAGTCGGTTTACCGGATATCTTCCACTTGAGAAAAGGACAATAATCATGGCGAAGTTTGACCTGATGCGTCGCCTGACGCTGAATACAGGCGGCAAAATCCTGCTGCTGGTAATGGACGGCGTGGGCGGTCTGCCACGCGAACAGGGCGGCCCGACCGAACTCGAAGCCGCGCACACCCCCAACCTGGACCGGTTGGCCGCCGAAGGCAGCCTCGGCCTCAGCATTCCAGTCGCGCGGGGCATTGCGCCCGGCAGCGGCCCGGCACACCTGGCGCTGTTCGGATACGATCCGCTGGTCTACGAAATCGGGCGCGGCGTGCTGGAAGCCACTGGCATCGGGCTGGAAGTTGATCCCGGCGATGTGGCCATTCGCGGCAACTTCTGCACGGTCGACGCCGATGGCCTGATCACCGACCGGCGCGCGGGCCGCATCTCCACCGAAGAAGGGGCGAAGCGCATCGAACTGCTCAAGCAAATTTCGCTGCCGGGCGTGAAGATCGACATCGAAATCGCAAAGGAATACCGGTTTGCGATGGTGCTGCGCGGTGCAGGGCTGAATGGTGCCATCGCCGACACCGATCCCCAGGCGACCGGTGTGCCGCCGCTGCCCGTGCAGGCGCTCGATCCCGCCGCCGAAAAGACCGCCGAACTGGTCACCCAGTGGCTGGCCGAGGCGAAAAAGGTGCTCAAGGGACACGAGCCAGCCAACATGTGCACACTGCGCGGGTTTGCCGAGGAACCGGGCCTGCCCAAGTACAGCGACGTGTATAAGCTCAAGGCGGCGTGCGTGGCCGTCTACCCGATGTACAAGGGTGTGGCGCGACTGGTCGGTATGGACGTGATCCAGACGACAGCGCACGACACTACCGCAGACGAATTCAACAAAGTGGCTGAAATCTGGGAAGACTACGACTTCGTGTTCTGCCACATCAAGTACACCGACAGCCGGGGCGAGGACGGGGATTTCGACGCTAAGGTCGAGGTGATCGAAGGCGTGGACCAGGCACTGCCGATTCTGACCGCGCTCAATCCGGACGTGATGATCGTCACCGGCGACCATTCCACCCCCGCCACCTACAAGGCGCATTCCTGGCACCCGGTGCCGACGCTGCTGTGGGCACCCGCTACACACATGACCGACCGCGCGACAGCCTATGGCGAGCGGGAATGCATGACAGGTGCGCTGGGACACTTCCAGGCCACTGACCTGATGCCGCTGGGCCTGGCACATGCCAAGCGCCTGACTAAGTATGGGGCGTAAAACGCCTTAGAATAAACGGAAAAGACTAAGCAACGGGGTCGTCAGCGGCCCCGTTTTGAGTCGGGGTGCTGTGCGTCCGCTGATCCGCGCGCCGCTCCCAATACCACCCGCTGAACACGGCCAGCAGCGCCCCGCTGATGGTCAGCGCCCCAATCGTCATCGCGGCATCGAACCAGAACCGTTCGGGATACAGCCGGATCAGCGTATCGCTGGTCTTGAAGCGCCACGTCCCCGGGTCGAAGAAAACATCGTGGAAGCCATCGAAGAAAAAATCCCAGCTCAGCACCACCAGCACGACCAGCGTCACGATCAGCATCAACGTAAACAGGCCACCGTCGCGCAGGCCGCGCCGCAGCGCGCGCCGTGCGGTAGACGTCCACAGGCTGGCCAGCGCGATCACGCCCAACGCCACACTCAGCACCAGATGCAGCCGAAATGCGGTCGTGGATACTGCTTTGACGTCTTCCATGTGCTTGAGTTCGCCGGGTTTGTACAACGGTGATTTGCCATCAGGAGACTTCAGATCGCCCAGGTAGCTGATGTCCTCGTCGTTTTTCATATACTTGACGGCATAAGGACCGTATTCCAGCCGGTCTTTGGTCGTGAAGCCATAGCGGTCTTCGGGGAAGTCGGCGCGGTTATATTCGAAGCGCAAAAAGGCCTCAGTCGCCACCACCTGTACGCTGGTCAGCACCAGGAAAACCGGCATACTGATCATCAGGAAAGCGCGCAGCGTGGCATACACCCAGCCAGGAATACGGAAGCGAGTCGAGAGGAGGTGCGTGGAAATCGTCATGAATCAGTTCGCCAGTTCATTGATACCATCACCGAGCAGGTAATCGATCACCATCGAGTCAACGATCATCTCTACCGGTGCGTGATCGTCCGTAAAGCGCACATCACCGGCCACCGTCGGTACAATTACCGGTTCGTCCGCTGTCTGCACCAGGTCCAGCGCCTCCAGAAGCAGGTCGGCCCCTTCGGGCGTTAGCAGGTCATCCCCGTGCAGGCGCAGGTATTCGGTGTTGGCCAGCAGGTTATCGCTGGTGGTGGGCTGCTTGGTGGCGACCAGGATCGTGTTGTACGAACCCGGCACATCGAGGGTGTGTATAGTTGGGAACACGTCCAGCAGCGTGCGCGTGATGCCTTCCACCAGCCGCCGGTCATCCGGGGTGCGGCCCACATTCATGACCAGCACGCCATCGTCGGCCAGCCGGTCAGACACTTCTTCGAAGAACTCGACGGTGGTCAGGTGCCAGGGCACATATGGCACGCGGTAAGCGTCAATGCCGATCATGTTGTACTCGTAATCCAGGCGGCTGAGCTCGAAGCGTCCATCGCCCACGATCACGTTGAGGGGGTCCATCGTCATGCCCAGGTATTCGCGTCCGGCATCCACAATGCCCGGATCGATCTCGATGCCGTCCATTGGCATATCCGGATAAACGACGTGATGCTGCCGGGCCATCGTGCCACCCGCCAATCCGATCATGGCTACTCGCTCCATCCGGTCGGGGGTGTAGGGCGGCGCGTTGAAGTACGGCGCGATCAGGAAAAAGCCCCACGTCCGGTCGTAGAACAGGTCGGTGGGATGCCATTGCGAATGAATGCCCTGTCCCTCGTTGAGCAGCAGGTAGCGGTAGCCGTCCTCGTCCTCGACGATCTGCACCAGGTTATAGGCCGTTTCTTCCTCGTGGAGCAGCGTCATATTGGACGGTGGTGGGCGCAGCGGTCCACGCAGCGCGAGCGTCGCCAGGATCGTCAGCACGACCGGCATCCACAGTAGTTTGAGCGCCGCCTTTCGATCCTGCATGGCCAGACCTACCAAGCCCACGACCATCAACACCGCCGCGAAGATCAGAAAGGTGCGCGCCGTGCCGACCTGCGGTATCAGTATCAGAACCGGCGTGAAGTTGCCGATGATGCTGCCCAGCGTGGAAAGGGCATACATGCGTCCGGTGGTGCTGCCCGCCTCTTCGACGTTTGCCAGCGCCAGCCGGATCGAAAAGGGTGAGATGCAGCCCAGCAGCGTTATCGGGACAGAGAACAACACCAGCACGCTAACGAACGACCCCACCGTCACTGCCGCATCGAAGTCCTGCACAGCGGTGGCTGCGGTCTTGAGAATGGGATGCGCGGCCAACGGCACCAATCCACTGCAAAACGCCGCCCACACAATCAGGCGATAGAACGTCGTGAAGTACGGCGAACGGTCGGCCCACCGCCCACCGAGGTAGTAGCCTGCCGTCAAGTAGATTAGAATCAGGCCGATGATATTGGCCCACACGATGTTGCTGGTGCCGAAAAAGCTGCCCAGCAGCCGTGATGCGGAGAGCTCAATGCCCAGCGTGGTCATGCCGCCGGTGAAAACGGCCAGAAGCAAAAAACGATTTTGAAGCTGTGATCGGAACTGTGCATTATCTTTCAAAATGTTGCCTGCAATGGTGCTCGAGATCTCTGATATTGGTTTGAATTTAACAATTTCTGGCGCTAACTGGGCATGGCGCAGGGCTTTTCCTGTCCTATCGCCTGGACGTGTTGACGTTTTTTCCCTGAGAATGGCGAACTCCTGAGTAAAAATGTCAACCCGGCTTAAAATGCGCGATGCCGTGTATCTGGACGGTAGCTCAGGACGCTGGTCAGGTCATCGTCCTGGCGAATAGTGTAGACCAGTGCGCCCGACGCCTCGACCATCTGGTGCAGGTGCGTGGCGTTGTGAGGCTGCGCACCAAACGATAGCGGGTCGATGACAACGCAAATGATGCGCACGCCCCGGCGGCACAGGCGGTGCACTTCCTCAGCCCACCGCTCGTCCTGGCTGGCCGTGACCACGACCAATGTTGTGCCGCGTGTCAGGTAGTTGGCTTCCAACACCAGCATCTGGTGCAGCGAGAGGTCGGTTTCGCTGCGCGCCACTGCCAGGATTTCGAGAATGCGCGTCAACTGGCGCGGCCCACGATCCGGTTGGAGCAGCTCCCGGTAGGGGGAATAGGTCACAAAACCCAACGCCCGGCCCTTGTCGACAAAGTACTGCGCCAGCGACGCTGCTACCGTGATCGCATATTCCTCGGTAGACGGGGGCAGGCTGGACGGCGCGCCATACATCTGGCCGTTATGATTGCTGGCCTGCGGACGTTCGACGAGTGAGGCCGCTGACAGGTCCAGAAAAACCCATACATCCGCCAGCGGATCAAGCTCGAATTCCTTGACCAGCAGCCGATTCTTGCGGGCGGTGGAGCGCCAGTGGATGCGGTTAAAACTATCACCAGGCGCATAGTCTCGCACGCCGGAAGCATTTGCCGTGATGAAGTGCGCGCGCCGCCGCACCGACTCCCCACCAGATAGTGTGCCTAGCGGAGTCGCAAAGCGATGAATGGGTACAGTGGGCGGATAGACAATAATGCTTGACCGCGCCGGAATCTCGCGTGGAAACTCAAACAAGCCGAAAGGATCGCCGCTGGTGACTGTCATCGGCCCCAGTGTGTATTCGCCACGTCGTGTGCAGACCGTATGCGTCTTCCAACCATAATCCCGGCGCGGGAGCAGGGTGGGAACCACATGGCTGGCGTGATGCCCCGGCAGGTTGGAATGGTCACGAATCTCCAGCCACAGCTTAGGCAAAAAGCTGGTATTGCGAATTGAGAAGACTTCGTCCAACCGGCGACCGACCTGGGCCCGACGTGTGTGCGTGTAGCGCGCGATGTTCAGCCAGTTGACGGACGTCCATGACCACACCAGCGCCCCAATCAACACCGCACCCAGCGTATACGATAGGTGAAAAAAGAACGTGCGCCTGCTGACAGCACCGGCCAGCAGGCGGAGGATAATCAGGGTATAGAATACGTTACGCCGGTTTGCCATAGATGCCTAATAACGTGCGCCGACTGTAGCGCCGGGGACCGGCACCATGCTCAAAATGCTGTTGACGATGCTGCTGGCCGTGACGTCCTTGATGCGGGCATTGGGACCGACGATGATGCGGTGTGCAAGCGTGACTTCGGCCAGGGCTTTGGCGTCGTCCGGAATCACGTATTCGCGCCCTACGTAGGCGGCGCGAGCCTGCGACAACCGGTACAACGCCAGGGCACCGCGCGGGCTAGCTCCTAGATACACATCCGGGTGTTGGCGCGACGTCGCCACCAGGTTAACGATGTAGTTTTTCACATCTTGGTTGATGTAGGTGTCGCGCAGCGCACGCTGAGCCGACACCAGTTCGTCCACCGTGACCACCTGCTGCAAACTGTGCAGCGGGTGTGCATACTGCTGCGAATCCAGCATAGCGACTTCTTCCTGTGGGCTGGGATAGCCCAGGCGAATGCGCAGCATAAAGCGGTCAAGCTGGGCTTCGGGCAGCGGGAAAGTCCCCTCATACTCAATTGGATTCTGCGTGGCGATGACCAGAAATGGCTCATCCATCGGGTAGGTGATGCCATCCACCGTGAGTTGGCCCTCTTCCATGGCTTCCAACAACGCAGCCTGGGTCTTAGGTGTGGCACGGTTGATCTCGTCGGCCAGGACAATCTGCGACATGATCGGGCCAGGCCGGAACTCAAATTCCCGTGTGCGCTGGTTAAAGACGGAAACCCCCGTCACGTCTGAGGGCAGCATATCGGGCGTAAACTGGATGCGGTTGAATTCCGCACCAATCGAACTGGCCAGCGCGCGCGCCATCATCGTTTTGCCCACGCCAGGGACATCTTCGATCAAAATATGGCCCTGGCACAACAGGCCCAGCACAGTCAGGCGAATTTCATTACGTTTGCCGATGATCACCTGCGCAACATTTTCGACGATGCGCTCGGCAACGGATTGGACAATTGTCATCAGGTCGATGCCTTATCAGGTTAATGCCTTCTAGTTTGTTTAATTGGGGCCAAACTGTGCAGATTATAACCCAGCCAGTTATGGTGTGGAAAGAGACGTTTGGCCTACGGGTGCGTGGCTATTCTGCGCGCCCAGCCTGGCCAGGCGTGAAGGTCTCCCAGGTCTGCGCGACGGTGTCTGTAAGCGCGCGCTTGAACAGCGCCGAGTCGAATCGCAGCGCGTGCGCGCGGATGGTTGCCGGATCGTAGACTGACTCGTCAAACGTCAACAGCGCCTGTTTGAGCGACTCCACCGTTTGCTCCACGAAGAACATCCCCGTCTGGCCGGGAATGACTGTGTCCAGCGACCCACCGCCCCGGAAGGCAATTACCGGGCGACCTGCCGCCTGCGCCTGGACTGGTACAATGCCAAAGTCCTCCAGGCCAGGGAAGATAAACGCCCGGCAACGCGCGAACAGGTCCGGCAAATCCTCGTCCGGCACATAGCCGAGGAACTCCACTGTCGGCCCGGCCATGCTCCGCAGCCGTTCCAGGTCACGCCCCTTGCCGCCAACCACCAGCGGCAGGTCGAGCGCGGTACACGCCTGCACTGCCAGGTCGATGCGCTTATACGGCACCAGGCGGGACAGCGCCAGGAAGTATTCGCCCGGCTGGTCAATGGGCGCAAACCGTTCGGCGGCTTCCACCGGCGGGTAGATGATCGTGGATTCGCGGTGGTAATAGCGCTGGATGCGCTGCTGGATTTCGGTGCTGATGGCGATGAAGTGATCGACGCGCTGCGCAGCCCGGTAATCCCACCGCCGGAAAAGTGCCGCCACCAGCCGGGACGCCAGGCGCACACTGCGCCCAAAATCTTCGCGTGCCAGGTAATTCTCCAGGTCCCAGATGTAGCGTGTGGGGGCCAGGCAGTAGCAGATGTGCAGCGTTTCTGGCCCGGTCCGCAGGCCGTGACAGAATCCGCTTTTGTTGCTCAACACCACGTCATACGCCGACAGGTTCATGCCACCCCACGCCAGCGGGTACAGCGGCAGGTAGCGCTGGTGGTGGGTGTGGATGCCAGGCAGCCGGTTCATCCAACTGGTGTGGATGGGCCACTCCCGGCAAGCATCCGGCATCAGGTCCGGCGCGTACATGCTGGTGAAGATCGGCGCATCGGGGTAATAGCGCACCAGATGTTCCAACACATCTTCCGCCCCGCCGATCTGGTTGAGCCAGTCGTGGACCAGGGCCAGTTTCATGCCTGCTCATCCTCGGCCCGCTGCTGTAGCGTGGCCATTGGCGCAAACGACATGCGATGCACATCCGACGGGCCACATTCGCGCAGCGCCTTGCGGTGCAGCGCGGTACCATAACCCTTGTTGACCAGAAAGCCGTACTGCGGATACTCAGCGTCAAGCTGCTGCATGTGCTGATCGCGCAGCACTTTGGCAATGATGCTGGCAGCAGCAATGCTTAGCGAACGCTCATCGCCTTTGGTCAGCGGCGTGATCGGCAGCGTGACCTGTGGCAGCCGGATCGAATCGGTCAGCAAGGCATCCGGCGCGACACTCAATGCATCAAGCGCGCGCTGCATCGCCAGCCGGGTGGCGGGCACAATCCCCAATTCGTCAATCTCGGCGTGGCTAGCCTGGCCGACGCCCGCCGCTACCGCGATCTCCATGATCTGCGGCAACAGCGCTTCGCGCGCAGGGGCCGTAAGCTGTTTAGAATCGTTGACGGTAGCCAGCGCTCGCCCCAGGTCGAAGCGGTCCAGGGGAAGGATCACAGCTCCTGCCACGACCGGCCCAGCCCAGGCCCCTCGCCCAGCCTCGTCCACGCCTGCTATACAGCAGTAGCCCACGTCACGAAGACGGTACTCAAAGGTCAGGTCAGCTTTCATCGGTAGGTGGTGTGTTTTGCAGGGCATAGTAGCCACGTCGCCAGTTCTGCCGGATTTCCCAGATTTCGCGTAAGATGTGCAGCGTATCCTGCACCAGCTTCATACGGCTGTCGGGATCAAAATACCAGTTGATCGGGACTTCGAGAATGCGGTAGCCGCGCTTCTTGGCGATGAATACCGTCTCGACATCAAACCCGATGCCGCCCATACGTTGCACTCCGAACAGGTCTTCGGCGGCGGCGGCGGTGAACATCTTGAAGCCGCACTGTGTGTCTTCAAAGCCGCGCACCGCGGTCAACTTGACGATCCAGTTCAGCACGCGGCCCATCAGATGCCGATGATAGGGTTCGTCATAACGCACCGAACCAGGCGCTTCGCGGGAGCCGATCGCCACATCAAAGTCGTTGAGCTGCGGCGGCAGAAACTTGCTGATCTCTTCGATGGGCATCGACAGGTCGGCATCGCAGATGAAACGGTACTGGCCACAGGCTTCCAACATCCCGCGCCGCACGGCCAGCCCCTTGCCGCGCGCCGTTTCGACAAACAACCGCACGTATGGATGCCGCTCGGCAAACGCCTGGGTAACCGCTACCGTCGCGTCGTGGCTGCCGTTTTCGACCACCACCACTTCGGCATCATAGGGCTGACCGGCCAGGAAGTAATCGATCTTTTCCAGACTGCCAGGTAGCCGGTGCTCCTCATTGTGGGCCGGGATGATGATTGATAGATAGGGGGTTTCCGTAGACACCGCTTACTCCGAACGTGATCCTGCTGACGGACGGTTGGCGGTGGCCTGCGTGTTTTTCACGGGGTTCACTGCGACCGGCGTCAGCATAGACTCGATATATGCCATAGATACACGGCGACCCTGCTGAATGGCGCGCCGTTTGCGCAGCATTTTGGGCAATCCCCACAGCCCGGCCACCATGCCGCGCAGCCGGGCGCGCGCCGCTGCTCCACGCCAGGCCCGCAACGCTTCCCACGCTAGTCCCACCTGCGCGCGCAGGATTTTCCAGCCGTGTTTGCGCCACAGCGCCGCCGGGTAGTTTTTGAACAGCACCCACAGCGTATTGCGACCATCGTGGAAACTGGCCGTAACACCACCGCCCGTTGCCGCCAGGTGATGGTACACGACCGCGCGAGGGGTGTACAGGCAGTGATAGCCCGCGAGTTGGGCGCGCCAGCCCAGGTCTACATCTTCGCATGAGAAGAAGAAATCATCGTCCAGCAGCCCGACCTCGTCCAACATCGAACGCCGGTAGGCAGACGATCCCCCACACGCGCTGAAGACGTACTCTTCCCGGTCGTACTGGCCCTCGTCTTTTTCCCACACGCCGCGATTTCCGGGCCGCCCGTTGATGCGGTAAAAGTCCCCGGCGGTGTGAAGATGGTCGCGCCGGTCAAAAAGCAGCATCTTCGAGGCCACCATGCCTACGTCGGAATAGCGGTTAAATGCATCCACAACGGCAGCAGCCCACTCGGCGTCAACCTCGGTGTCGTTGTTCAGCAGCGCGACGAATTCGCCAGCGGCTGCTTCCATCCCGGCATTGCAGGCCCCGGTGAAGCCGCGATTTTCCGGCAGCGCCACGATATGCACTTCGGGGTGTTGTTCGGCCAGGAGTTCCTGCGAGCCATCCGTCGAGGCATTGTCGGCTACGATCACTTCGACGGCGGGGTAGGTCTGCGCGCGGAGAGCATCCAGGCACAATGGCAGGTGATGCGCTCCGTTCCAGTTTGGGATGACAACGGACAACGTGGGCGTTTCAGTCATGGTTTTTTAGCGCGGGTTCTGCGGCGAGAAAAGCATCGACCGCGGCTTGCCAGGGACGCAGCGTAATCCCGATTTGAGCTGCCGCGAAGTTGCGCAGCACGGAATACTCCGGGGGGCGGGATGCGCGTTGGTATTCGGCCAGCGTGATCGGCTTGACCAGCGCGGGATCGTATCCAGCCTGTTCCAGCGCATACTGCGCGAAGGCATAGCGCGAGGCGTACCCCTCGTTGACCAGGTGATAAATGCCATAGCGCCCGGTGGTAATCAGGCGCGCTATGGCCCCAACCAGGTCCTCGGTATAGGTGGGTGTGCTGACTTCGTTGGTCACGACGCGCAGTGCACGCCCTTCACCCGCCAGCCGCAGAATCGTCTGGATAAAGTTATTGCCGCCGTGCGCAAACAACCACGAAGTCCGCACGAGGTAGAAGTGCGGCAGCAGGTCTCGCACGATCTGTTCGCCCACCCACTTGCTATAGCCATAGGAGTTGATCGGCGCGGGCAGATCGTATTCCAGATAGGGGCGGTTACCCTGACCGTTGAAGACTTCGTTGGTGCTGATGTAGAGCAGCGCAGCACCGTGTCGCTGGCAGGCTATCGCAATATTCTGCGTACCCAACCCATTCACACGCAGCGCATCATCTGGGTGTTCTGCACAGTAATCGACGGCGGTCAGCGCCGCACAATGCAGCACCAGTTCTGGCTGAGCCGACGCGAACGATTTTGTGACGCTGTCGAGATTGGTGATGTCAGTTGTATCAATGTCAAACCCGCTGACGGTATGCCCATCAACGGACAATTTGGTCAAGAGTTGGCTTCCTAAACGACCCTTTACGCCAGTGATCAGAATCTGCATGTGGCCGTGCCCCGGTGTTTCCGTTACAGGTGGGGGCGACCACACGTTGGCCGCCCCCTGTTTTTTAAGCGCCGACGATTATACCGGATTGGCAGGTAAACGTAAACCTGCCTGAAGCAGGGTCCGGTTCCCTCCTCTGGTCGGCTGCTGGAACAGGAACGAATGTATAACACAGAATAATAAAAGTCTTGCAGTATTGATATACAGTTTATTATAAATTGACGAAACAATGCATGTCTTGACATAAAATACAGGTACCGTTATATTATAAAAAGGCTTGGTAAATGTGATGCCTTCAGGCTTGGGATATAAGAGGCTATCAGTTCCTTAAGCGGGCGGTGGCGCACCGTGTCA
>JAADYV010000366.1 GCA_010092855.1 Chloroflexota bacterium
CCCCGGTGGCGCGCATTCGCGGACCAGAACGTCAGGCCCCAACTGGCTCCCGCCCAATTGACCCAGCGCGGATAAATCTCCGGCAGGTGGTTGTAGGGGAAGGGCGTATAGCGGCGGTACACGTCCACCAGTTCGCAGGTGAAGGTATCCGGGTAGCGAGCATCTAGCGCTGTCCGGATCGCGTTCGCCACCGAACGGTGCCCGCCGCCGGTGTCTGACATCAGGAAAACGACTCGTTTGCGCAGCACTGGTGGTCAACTCTCTTCCACATCGGTGACGACGCGCCGCACGCCGCGCTCAAACCTGGCACGGGGCAGCAAAATGCGCCGGTCACACGTCAGGCACCGCAAGCCGATATCGGCTCCCACGCGGTACACGCGCCAGCGATCCCCGCCACAGGCGTGCGTTTTGCGCATTTGCACGATATCGTCCACTCGAATGTCGGTTGGCATGGGCGCATCCCCAGATTGAGTCTTGCAGGTTCGTGTGTTGTCCATTATAACCGTGCAGGGAATGATTACCCCACAAAGAATTTACGGCAACCATCGCACAGAACTGTATAGCACATAGCGCACCCCTGGTGCATTGAGGATAATCACCGTGCCCGAAACGCGCACCGACATCCGCAACATCGCCATTATCGCCCATGTCGATCACGGCAAAACGACGCTGGTCGATGGTATGCTCAAACAAGCCAAAGTATTCCGCGACGCCGCCACTGCTGGCGAGCGTATTCTTGATTCGAACGACCTGGAACGCGAGCGCGGGATTACGATCCTGGCCAAGAACACGGCTGTCACCTGGGAAGGCGTGAAAATCAACATTGTAGACACGCCTGGCCATGCTGATTTTGGCGGCGAGGTCGAGCGCGTGTTGAACATGGTCGATGGTGCGCTGCTGCTGGTGGACGCCGTCGATGGCCCGATGCCGCAAACACGCTTTGTGCTGCGTAAGGCGCTGGCATTGGGGCTGCGCGTCATTGTGGTGATCAACAAAGTAGATCGCCAATATGCCCGCGCAGAAGACGTCCTCAACGATACGTTCGACCTGTTCATTGAACTGGGCGCGAGCGATGAACAAGCGGACTTTCCGGTGGTGTATGCCATTGGCTTAAGCGGTCAAGCCGGGTTTGCGCCAGAAACGCTGGAAGATCACCTGGCCCCGCTGTTCGAGACGATTGTCAAAGAAGTGCCCGGCCCCCAGATTGACGCGGATGCCCCGGCCCGGTTGCAGGTCACTACCCTGGACTACGACAACTATAAGGGGCAGATCGGTGTTGGGCGGCTGCTGTCGGGCACGATGCAGCGCGGGATGGATGCTGTGCGGCTGCTGCCGGACGGGGAGCGCGTTCCCGGCAAGATTCAATACCTGTTCACCTTCCACAACCTCTCCCGCCAGGACATCGACGAAGTGACCGCCGGGGATATCGTGGCCTTTGGCGGCTTTGAGGAGATTGGCATCAGCGATACGATTGCCCATCCTGCTGTCGAGACGCCGCTCCCGCCCATCACCGTCGAGAAGCCAACCGTGCGTATGACGTTCGGCGTGAACACGTCGCCGTTTGCGGGGCGCGAAGGCAAAACCGGTTGGGGCACGTCGCGGCGGCTGCGCCAGCGGTTGCACGAGGAAACGCGCAGCAATATCGCCTTGCAGGTCGAAGATGGCACCCAACCAGATCGCTTTATCGTCAGTGGGCGCGGGGAGCTGCATCTGGGTATCCTGATCGAAATTATGCGGCGCGAAGGCTACGAGTTCGAGGTTAGCAAGCCAGAGGTCATCTTCACCGAGGACCCGGACACCGGCCAGACGCTGGAACCGGCCGAGGAAGTCCACATCGAGATCGCGGACGACCTGGTCGGTACAGTAGTCGAACTGCTGGGCGCGCGGCGCGGGCAAATGCAGGACATGCACAGCCACAACGGGACAACGTATCTCAAGTACCTGGTGCCGACGCGCGGGTTGCTGGGTTTCCGGTCGCAGTTTATGCGCGCCACCAGCGGTATGGGCCAGATCAACACACTGTTCTACGACTACCAACCGCTGGCCGGTCCGGTGCCGGGTCGCCAGTTTGGGAGCCTGGTCGCGTGGGAGCAGGGGGTGGCAACTCCCTATGCATTGACCCATTCTCAGGCGCGTGGCACGTTTTTCATCGCGCCCAAGACGGAAGTCTACGAGGGTATGGTCATCGGCGAGCACATCCGTCCGGATGACCTGGCGATCAACGTCACCAAGACCAAGAACCTGACTGCTGTGCACACCAAGTATTTCGCCGAGGACCTGCGGCTGAACCCGCCGCGTAATCTCAGCCTGGATGACAGCATCGAGTTTTTGGCCGAAGACGAACTGCTCGAAGTGACGCCGGAAAGCCTGCGCATTCGCAAACGCATTCTGAACAACGAGGAACGCCTGAAGCAGCAGAAAAAACGCGAAAAGCTGCTCGAAAACGCGCAGTAGTTCCCGAATCTTGAATACATCAACAAGGGCACCTCTTCAGTGAGTGCCCTTGTGTTTTTTGGTGGATATTGGCCAGAATCTAGATGATACAGAGATTATGAGTTTTTCTGTCCATCTGGCAGATAGTAACCCACCCCTGGCTCGGTCAGGATATATTCCGGTGCAGAGGGGTTGGTTTCCAGCTTGCCACGCAGCCGACTGATGTTGACCCACAGGTACTGCGTGTCTTCCTCATAGCCGGGTCCCCACACTTTGGAGAGCAACTGGCTGTGGGTCAGGATGCGGCCCGCGTTCACGGCCAGGTGATACAACAGCTTGTATTCGGTGGGAGTCAGGCGGATGTGTTGGCTGCGCATCGTAACCTGCCGCTGGGCGAAGTCGATCTCCAGGTCGCTGAGGCGGAAGATGGGCTTGCTGGGGGCCTGCTCCGGCACACGCGCCCGGCGCAGATTGGCACGCACGCGGGCCAGCAGTTCTTTGTTGCGGATAGGCTTTACCAGGTAGTCATCCGCGCCAGCATCCAGGCCTCGAACCATGTCTTCTTCCCGCGACTGCCCGGTGATCATGATGATCGGGACAGCAGTGAACTCGCGCAGCCGGGCGCAGATATCGAACCCGCTGGAGTCGGGCATTTTCACATCGAGCAAGATCACGTCCGGCTGTTCGACAACGGCCAGTTCCAGCGCGACGTTGCCGCGCGTGGCCGTCACCACCTCGAAGCCTTCGACTTCCAGCTTAATCTTCAACAGACGCAGCATTTGCGCGTCGTCATCCACGACCAGCACTTTGGCCACTTCGCGGCTGGGGCGGGTTTCCAGGTTGCGGGCAGCTTGTGTTTGCAGATTGGCCATCTTGCGCGCAGCGGGCGTTTGAGTCCCATTGCGGGCTGGCGTCGTGGCTTCGATGGGCAAGGCAAAGGTTACTCTGGTGCCATTGTTCGCGTTTTCTTCGGCCCAGATGCGCCCATTGTGGACCAGAACCAAACCCCGGGCCACGTGCAGGCCAATCCCCTGCCCGCGGGCCAATTCTGAACCACCGACACTGAAATGATAGGTGCCTTCAAAAATCCGGGTTAAGTCTTCAAGCGGAATGCCGGTGCCCTGGTCGGCAATCGTGATCAATACTTCATGGTCCTGCTGTTCGGCAGTAATGCGAATGCGCTTGTCGCGTGGAGTGAACTTGATCGCGTTTTCCAGCAGGTTGCGCATGACCTGCTCAATGCGTAGCGGATCGATCTCGATACTGGGTAAGTCTTCGGGGGTCTCGATAGCGATGTAATGGCCGCTTTTTCGCAGCGCCAGGCTTTGCATCACGCGCTGTAACAGACGCTTAATGTCAGTTGGGCGGCGCTCCAATTCGACGGCGTCGGCTTCCAGCTTGAACAACTCCTGCGCATTTTCCAACAGGCGGCTCAACTGGTCGATGTTTTCGTCGATGCTTTCGATGAACCCGTGCCGTTCGCTGGCTTCCCAATACCGATGGCTACTCAACAACGTGGAGGTAAATCCCTTCAACGTGGCGACCGACGACCGCAAGCTGTGCGTCATGATCGACAGGTGATCGGTCCACTGGTTGATCTCGGTCCAGTTGGCGGTCATATCCAGTATCATGCCACCCCATCCGAGGGTGACCTGTTCACCAGCTACTGTGTCTTGTAGCGGGAACAGCTTGATCTGCAGCCGAAGCTCTAGCGGGTAACGGGTTTGCAGGTTGATGGGGGTGCGGTCAGGCAGTCGCGCCAACGCACCGGTTAACTCACTCTCGACCCGGGCTTCATCGGTGCTAAGGGATGCGATCTTCTTAAACAGGCGTGTATACGGCTGCCCTTCTATTTTTCCAGACTTGATGCCAACCAGTTCTTCGAACCGGGCATTGCAATAATCCACCTGGCCGGAAGTGCTGACGGTGAAAACGCCATCATCCATACCAGAAAAAGCTGCGTGGTAAGAACTGGGTGTTGTTTGTCCGACTATCACATGGTCCATAACTTGTGTTACCGCCATCGGAATGCTCCTTACCACTAGAGGGCTGCTGGCGCAGCAGCCGATGGAGTATGATTTTGCCCCCGCGATTGTGCCATTTTTGCTGAACACAGTGTACATTCTAGTGCGCGACTGTAAATATGCTCATTAAAAGCTGCAAAAAGGATGTTAAAAAAGGAGGGTGTGCACAAAATTCATGAAATCCTAACCTGAGCACAAAAAACACCACGACCGGCCAGTCCTGTCGTGGTGGTAGGTGATTTTCTGGAGGAGGATCAGGCTGTTAGTATCAGCCTAGCGCAACATTTCCTCCAGGCCGTCCCGAATCTGCTGGCAGACATAGTCCACCTGCTCCTCGGTCATCACGCTGGAAAACGGCAGCGCCAGCGAGGTGTCCCCCGCTTTTTCCGTCTCAGGCAGGTCACCGCGCCCCCAACCCATGTTCTGATAGAAGGGTTGCAGGTGAATCGGCGTGAAGTAGGGGCGCGATGGCACCCCGCGTTCCTTGAGGAAGGGGATCATGGCGTTGCGGGTAGGTCCATCCTCGAAGCGCACCACGTATACAAACCAGCTCATGCGCGTGGTAGTATCCGCGATGAAGGGTTTGTGCACGCCTGGTAGCTCGTCGAAGCGTTCATTATACCACCCTGCGACCTGGGCACGTTTGGCCAGCAGGTCGTCCAGTCGCGTCAACTGCACGATCCCCAGCGCGGCGCTTAATTCGTCCAGCCGGTAGTTGTAGCCCAGGCGGGTGTGGTTTAGCCAGCCGTCGAAGACATCACGGCCCTGGTTGCGCAGGCTGCGGAACAGGTCGTCCCAGTCGGCGCGGTCGGTGACGACCATGCCACCTTCGCCGGTGGTCATCTGCTTGTTGGGGTAAAAAGCGAACACTGCCGCATCGCCAATGGTGCCGGCTGCGCGACCCTTATATTCGGCCCCGATTGCTTCGCACGAGTCCTCGATGACGTACAGATTGTGTCGCCGTGCAATGTCCATGATCGGGTCCAGGTCGGGCGGTTGGCCGAAGACATGCACCGGGATGATGGCTTTGGTCCGCGGCGTGATGGCGGCTTCGATAGTTTCAGGCGTGATGTTGCCCGTTCGCGGATCGATATCTACAAAGACCGGCTTGGCCCGTTCGTAGAGAATGCAGTTCGCCGACGCGATGAAAGAAAACGAAGGCGTGATCACTTCATCCCCTTCGCTTACACCTGCCGCGATCATGGCCAGGTGCAGGCCACTGGTACCAGAATTGACGCCAACGGCGTACCGGGTGCCAACATAGTAGGAGAAATCCGTTTCGAACTGCTTGATTTTAGGGCCGATGCTTAACCAGCGCGTTTGCAGCACATCAGTGACGGCGTCGATTTCGATCTGAGTAATATCCGGAGAAGCCATCGGAATATTCATCTTGACCTTGGGTTTGATTTCAGTGATGTTAACCATTGGACACTTTCTCTACCTGATCTGCCTGGGAAATGGTCAGCAGTTGATCGAGCGTTTCCATATCGTCACTCAATCCATGATTAAGCAGCAGGTTCACCTGCTCCATGAATAGGTCGGTGCGGAAACCGTTGTTTTCGCTTACAAGTTGGACGATGTTGGGATGGATGGTTTCGGTCATGTGCTCGGCCTGGCTATTGAGTTGTTCGTGCAGTTTTTCGCCGGGACGCACACCCGTAAACTGGATGTCGATATCCTGGTAGGGCCTCAAACCGCGCATCCGGATCATGCGTTCGGCCAACTCGACAATGCGCACCACCTCGCCCATCTTGAGCATGAACAGGTCGTTACTTTTGGTCAGGCAGGCAGCGTGAATGACCAGGTTCACGGCTTCGGGGATGGTCAGGAAGTAGCGGGTCATATCGCGATGGGTAACCGTGACCGGGCCACCGGACTCGATCTGGCGGTTGAAGGTCGGGACGACGCTGCCCCGGCTGCCGAGGACATTGCCGAAGCGCACCGAGGTATACAGCGTGCGCCCGTTAGACTGTTTGGAAAGCGAATGCATCAGCAGTTCGCACATCCGCTTGCTGGCACCCATCACACTGGAGGGATTAACGGCCTTATCGGTCGAAATCAAAACAAAGCGCTCCACGCCGTAGTCCAGCGCCAGTTCCGCCACGACGCGCGTGCCGCCCACGTTCACCCGCACCGCCTGGTCGGGGTATAGTTCCAGCATGGGCACGTGTTTGTAGGCTGCTGCGTGGAAGATGACCTGAGGCCGGTGATAGTCGAACAGTTCGGACATGGCTTCTTCGTCGGTGATGTCGGCCAGGACGGGCACCAGCCGTGTCTGGGGCGAGATCGAGTTGACTTCGGTCACCAGGTCGTGCAGGCCGCTTTCGTTGTTGTCGACCAGGATCAGGGCAATGGGGTTGTAAGACACCAACTGACGGCTCAACTCGGAGCCAATCGACCCCGCTGCGCCTGTGACCAGCAGTACCCTATTCATCACCGGGTTGAGGTCCACCGCTTCGTGACGGCCAATGGGCGACCGGCCCAGGTAGTCCTCCGGCTGTACATCGCGCAGCAGCGGCGTGTTCTGGTTGGTGTTCATCAGCGCGAACACATCCGGGACGACTTTGATCAGGGCCTGGGTCTGCTCGCAGAAGCCCAGGATTTTGCGGAAGTTGGGGCCGCTGATGTTGTGAATGGCGACCACGATCATGGTGATGTTGTGTGCTTCAACCAGGACCGGGATATCCGGGCAGGTACCCAGCACCGGGCAGCCTTCGACATACATGCCCTGCTTGGCCAGGTCATCGTCGACCAGGCCAACGATCACGGCGTTGGTGGCCGGAAAGCGGTGTTTCATACGCCAGGCCAGGGCCTGACCCGCTTCTCCC
>JAADYV010000367.1 GCA_010092855.1 Chloroflexota bacterium
CTCCGGCGAAGATTTCCGGGCAGGGGGTTGTTTTTGTATTCGCCCTGTCGTGACGCGAATCCACATATTACCTGACTTGACAAAAGCCGTATCTCGTACTAAAACAGGCTACCAACGTTTTTTCTCCGACCAACTGACCACCACAGACCCACAATGTAATCCTGCCTCATACCCCTGAAATGGTGGAGAGTGTACCAGGGAGAGTGGATATGAATGTCAAACAAACGAAAAATGTCTGTCGGGCGTTGCATGCAGGGGACCGGGATGGAGCACGCGCCCTGCTGGATCAATACCTCGATGATTCCCCTTTGGCTGGTGAACTGCTGCTGGCATCCTTCGCCGCCGAGAACTGTGAAGATGCCTTACCAATCATCAGACAGGCGGCAACATTACCGTCCTCTGATTTTTCCATTCATGAAGCTGTCCAGCATTACCTTGGGATGCTAGAAAATCATCAAATCCTTCTTGAAAGGTGTCTCGAGAAACGAAAAACGCACAATCCACTACAACGCGCCTTGGCGCTGCCGTTGGGTATCTTCTTGTTAGCGTTTGGCATTTGTATGGTCGTATCTATGCTAATGGCCTCAGAGGATACATTTGGGTCAAGTCCTCAAGCTGAGGAGATATATTGTTTCGTGATCCCATTTTTGTTGCTGGTTTTTTTATTTGGCATTGCGTTGCCGCTGTATAGCTTTGGCATCATAGCGCGGCCCGATACTAATGCTGTGAATATCTACATCAATGCTAGAAAAGCACGTCGAATTCCGACGGTTTATTTTCTCGGTGGGCTTGATCGTGACGATGTCGGGCAGAAGCCTATCAATTTCGAAACGATCAGACTTGAGAATTATGTCAATAATCCCGATGGCACAAACCCTTTGCGCAAGCTGCCAGATTGGTTGGAAGACTCAATCATCAAAGAAGCCCGCATGTACTACCCGAACGATCTGGCGCGCATTGCGGGCATCAATCCCGAAGTGGAGGCTGCCCTCAACACTGCCGGTGTATTCACTTATGAACAAATCGCAGTTCTGAATTCATCCCAACTTCATGACCTGCTGAAAGAACAACTAACGGAGAGCGTGGAGAACGTAGACTTCATCACCACCTGGCCGCAACAAGCCCAGCTAGCCGACGAGGGTAATTTTGAGGGGTTGGCCACGTTACAAACGCAGCTTTCGCAAATCGAACATGGGCAGGTCACTGATACAGCATCCTTGCAGTTGATGGGCACTGTCGTGGTAGAGCGGACTATGAAAAGATCCAAACCAACGGATAGCTTTCTCAGCAACGTGGGAGTCGCGACGCATGGGCACAACCTGGTCCTGGTCGGACGGAACACCGCAGGCACCTGGGTCAAGCTCGAAGAAGATTCGGAGATGTGGGTGAAGGCTGCCGACCTGGAAATCGATGGCAACGTGATGGACTTACCCTTAGTGTTAGAGTAGGAAACAACCGCCGCGATACCCGACTGCCAGACATCGCGGCGAATTGTTGCTAATCTCCGCAGGCGGCCCACTCCAGGTAATCGGCCAGGAAGCGCCCGGTGTGGCTCTCCGGCACAGCCGCGACCTGTTCCGGCGTGCCTTCCGCGATCACGTAGCCGCCATCGTCGCCGCCTTCCGGCCCCAGGTCGATGATGTGGTCGGCGACCTTGATGATGTCCGGGTTGTGCTCGATGATCAGCACGGTGTTCCCTTTGTCCACCAGCGATTGCAGCACCTCGATCAGCTTGCGCACGTCCGCCGTGTGCAGGCCGGTCGAGGGTTCGTCCAGCACGTAGAGCGTCTGGCCGGTGGCGCGCTTGGAGAGTTCGCGGCTGAGCTTGACGCGCTGCGCCTCACCGCCGGAGAGTGTCGGCGCGGGCTGCCCGATGCGGATGTAGCCCAGCCCGACCGCCGCCAGCGTTTCCAGCTTGTTGCGGATGGTGGGCACATTCTCGAAGAACACCAGCCCCTCGCTGACGGTCATGTCCAGCACGTCGGCGATGCTCTTGCCCTTATATTTGACCTGGAGCGTCTCGTTGTTGTAGCGCTTGCCGTGACACACCTCGCACGGCACGTAAATGTCCGGCAGGAACTGCATTTCGATGCGGAGCTGGCCCTCGCCCTGGCAGTGTTCACAGCGTCCGCCCTTGACGTTGAACGAGAAGCGCCCGGCCTTGTAGCCGCGAATCTTGCTCTCCGGCAGTTCGGTGAACAGGCCCCGGATGGCGTCGAACATCTTGGTGTAGGTGCCGGGATTGCTGCGCGGCGTGCGCCCGATGGGTGACTGGTCGATGTGGATCACCTTGTCGACCTGCTCCAGCCCAATGATGTCGTCGCACTGGCCCGGACGGTCCTTCGAGCGGTAGAGGATCTGCGACACCTTCTTAAACAGCACCTCGATCATCAGCGTGGACTTACCCGACCCGCTGACGCCCGTGATCACCACCAGCTTGCCCAGCGGGACATCCACGTCGACGTCTTTGAGGTTATTCTCGCGCGCGCCCTTCACCGTGATCACCTGGCCGTTGCCGGGCCGCCGTTCCTCTGGCACCGCGATGCATTCCCGTCCCGCCAGGTACGCGCCCGTGATGCTGGTCGGGTGCTGCATAATGTGTTCCGGCGTGCCAGCAGCGATGACCTGCCCGCCGTGTTCGCCCGCGCCGGGACCGAGGTCGATGATCCAGTCGGCGGTCAGCATGGTTTCGTGATCGTGTTCGACTACCAGCAGCGTATTGCCCAGGTCGCGCATCCCTTCCAGCGTGCGCAGCAGGCGCTCGTTGTCGCGCTGGTGCAGCCCGATGCTGGGTTCGTCCAGCACGTACAGCACACCGGTGAGCTGGCTGCCGATCTGGGTCGCCAGCCGGATGCGCTGCGCTTCCCCGCCGCTGAGCGATCCCGCCGCGCGGTTGAGCGTCAAGTAGTCCAGCCCCACGTTGACCATGAACTGCGCCCGCGCCTCGATCTCCTTGAGAATCTGGTGCCCGATCTGCAGGTCACGCTCGGTCAGGATGGCGTGGCCGTTGATGTCCGGCGCGCTTCCGCGCAGGCTCTGCACCCAGCGCAGCAGGTTCTTGACCGGCAGCGCGGTCACGTCGTAGATCGGCACGTCCGCGACGGTGACGGCTTGCGCTTCGGGACGGAGCCGGTTGCCCTTACACGTGTCGCACGGGCGCTCGCTCATGAACTCCTCGTACTTGTTGCGCATGTAGTCGGACGTGGTCTGGGCATAGCGCCGCGCGGTCGAGGTCAGCACGCCCTCAAACTCGGTGTTCCAGGAAAAGTGGCTGCCATCGTCGCCGTGATGCTCGATGTGAATCTTGTCGTCCGAACCGTAGAGCAGGATGTTCTGGTGCTCCTCGCTCAGTTCGCGCCAGGGAGCGTCAATCGGGATGTTGAAGTTGCGGCACGCCTGGCGCAGCAGACGGCGCGTCCAGCTATCGTCGTTGCCGGTCGCCCAGGGAGCCAGCGCCCCCTCTTCGACCGACAGGCTCTTGTTGGGCACGACCAGGTCCGGGTCGAACTCGCGCCGCACACCCAACCCCTGGCAGGTGGGACAGGCCCCGTGCGGGTTGTTGAACGAGAACAGGCGCGGTTCCAGTTCCGGGAAGGAACCGTGCCCGTGTGGGCAGGCCATGTGCTCGCTGAAGACGTGGTCGGAGGGGTTCTCACGGTCGGTGACGTCGTTGATGATGACTACCCCGTTGCCCATCTCCATCGCCGTCTCGACCGAATCGGTCAGGCGGCTGCGGGCGGCGGTGGCTTCCTCGCCGTCGGGATCGTCAAACGCGCGCATCACCAGCCGGTCCACCACCACCTCGATGGTGTGGCTCTTGTAACGTTCGAGTTGGATGTCTTCGTCCAGGTCCAGCACCTCGCCATTGACGCGCGCACGCACGAAACCGCTCTGCCGGATGTCGTCTAGCACGCGCTCGTGCCGCCCCTTGCGATCCTTGATCACCGGGGCCAGCACCTGGATGCGTGTGCCGTCCGTCCAGCCCAGGATGTCCTCGACGATCTGCTGCGGCGACTGCTGCTGGAGCCGTTCACCGCAGACGGGGCAGTGCGGGATGCCGATGCGGGCGTAGAGCAGGCGCAGGTAGTCGTAAATCTCGGTGACGGTGCCCACCGTCGAGCGCGGGTTGTTGCTCACGCTTTTCTGGTCAATCGAGATCGACGGTGACAGGCCCTCGATCTGGTCCACATCCGGCTTGTCCATCTGGCCCAGGAACTGGCGGGCATAGGCCGAGAGTGACTCGACATAGCGCCGCTGGCCCTCCGCGAAGATGGTGTCGAAGGCCAGCGAACTCTTGCCGCTCCCGCTCAGGCCGGTGATGACCACCAGCTTGTCGCGGGGAATATCCACATTGATGTTCTTGAGGTTATGCTCGCGTGCGCCACGCACGATGATTGTATCTTGAGACATGCGGCCCCCGGATGATATGGCTATTGGGACGTTACGCTGATTTTAAGGGCCACTCAGTTTTCGCCAGGTTTACCCCTCCCCCCGACCCCCTCCCCGCGTGCGGAGAGGGGGAAAAGCCGTGTAGTGAAGTCCCCTCTCGGTCTGCGGGAAGGGGATTTAGGGGAGGGGTAAACAAACTGAACAAGAGCTTTGCGGCACACCTTTAAACTAGCATAAGCCCCTTGCTGACACGGGCGATACAGACAGCGAACGCGCCGGAGCAAGGCGCGAACGGATGGGTTGTGGCGCGCGGTTGTAAGGCACAGTTGGATTGCACCTACAGGCGTCACAAACGGGTGCGGTGCGAACGGATGGTCCAGGAACGTCTGTTCTGATTGTAGCGTGGGCGGTGGGGGTTGTCAACACGTTTGCAGGCCCCCAGCGCGCATCACGCAATGGGTGAGTCTAGCAAATTTTGCGCGCGGCGGCAATGGTGAGTCCGGCGGTTTTAGAGGACTATCGTGGCTTTTTAAACAGCAACTGTTGTATCACTCGCCAGCACGAGCTGTGCATCCGGAATGCCCCGGGCACGGAGAACATCGATGAGTGGCTTGTTATTGTGGTCTAGCTCAATGATAATCTGCTCATCGCGCAAACGCGCGACCAGGACCGTCCCAATAATGCGCTTGCCGCGTACATGGGCAATATCTACCACGGTGTACAACTGCTCAATCTCATTTGCCGTGAAATAGCTGTAAATCAAGTACTGTCCCAGCAGTTCCATTAATTCATGAACTGGTGACCGTTCCAACCCTTTGACTTCGATGAGAATAGTCTGCTCGTCACGTTGTACTTTGGTGTCTATATATAACCGGCGATTGGTATCATGATGGTCTTCATTCGGCATAGTGATACTCGGTCAGGTGAGTAGTTACTCTTGTCTCCAATTATAGGTGTGATACCAGGCACAGCGCAATGGGTTGAGCGGTCCGGCGGAGTGAGGCCGCGCACCGGATACACAGTAAAACGGACAGCCTGTTGCAGACTGTCCGCGTGCTCGCGTGGAGGAGGGTAGGTGGGTGACGCGAGTGATATCAGGCTTCGGCGGGTTCAGGTTCAGCCTCGGCAAATTCGGTCTCAAG
>JAADYV010000368.1 GCA_010092855.1 Chloroflexota bacterium
CCCTACGTAGAACGCGAGCCAATCGAAATTGACGAAGACGGAATGCCGCTGCCCGCGCGTGTACCCCAGGACGACCTGGGAGCCACACTGGTTTCGCCCAGCACGCCTTTGATGGAACCGGTGCGCCGGTCTGAAGCGCCAACGTATACACGCACACCGCAGATTGAAGACGACAATGGCGATCCAGTGTCTGCGGCAGAACCCGGCGGCGAACTGACCCAGCCATCGCGCCCCGCATATGACGATGAAGCAGGTGATCCTCAGCAAACCCTGCGATCTGAGAGCGTGCACGCTGACCAATATGAGCAGTACGCTGCCGAAGGCGATGAATTTGCAGCAGAACCGCAGCCGGGCGGCGAAGCTATCAGCGAACCCAAACCTAACCTTGGCGAGTTCCCGCAACCAGATTACAGCGCTGCGCTCAGCCGGTCCTACAACCGCAACACATTTGCCAAGTGGGGCGTGCGCCTGTTTGTCATTTCCCTGATCGGGGGCATGGCGATGGCCTTGCTGGTTGTGTTAGGGCTGTTGGGCTATTATTTCTTTACGCTCAATGAATACCGGGACGCCATCAACTCCCTGGACCAGCGTGCTGCCAGCTTCGAAAACGCCAAAATCTTCGATGCCGATGGCAACTTGCTAGCCGAGTTTGCTGATCCAGAAGAAAGCCAGCGCGAGTCCGTGCCGTTGGACCAGATTTCACCCTGGCTGATCCACGCGACGATTTCCACCGAAAACGAAACGTTTTACACCGACCAGGGCTTCAGCCTGTACGCGATTGGGCGTGCAACGGTCGAAAACCTGCGAGCAGGGGGAGTCGAACAGGGGGCCAGCACTATCACCCAACAGCTCGCTCGCGCGCTGGTGCTGGATGCTGAACTCGCCTCGGAGCGCAGCGCCGAACGCAAGTTGATCGAGATTTTTGTCGCGTCGGAGATCAAGCGCCAATATTCCCCCAATGAGATTCTCGAAATCTATCTGAATGAGATTTTCTATGGAAATTACGCTTCGGGGGTAGAAGCTGCCGCCCAGACCTATTTCGGCAAGCCAGCTAGCGAACTCAACCCGGCGGAAGCGGCATTTTTGGCCGGTCTGCCCCAATCTCCGGCCACCTACGACCCCGTGGTGAACCGGCAGGCGGCCAACAACCGCATGTGGGATGTACTGCACCTGATGGCGGTGTCCAACAACACCGGCTGCGTGGCGATTCAGCACGATGACAGGACGATCTGGGCCATCCCCAACGGCGGCGAGTTGTGCATCCGGGAAGAGGTCGTGCAAGAGCCGGACGGCACTGAAAGTTACCTGTATTCGTATCGCACCTCCAACTCGGATGAATGGATCGACCTGGCGGCAGACATTGCTATTGTGGAAGCCCTGGTCGAATTCAACCGGCCCACCTTCACCACTGCACATCCGCACTTTGTCAACTACGTCTGGCAGCAGCTTGAACGCACGTATGGCGCACAAGCAGCCTACAACGCTGGCTTCCGTATATACACAACACTCGACCAGGATATCCAGACTGCCGCCGAAAACGCTGTCACGAACCAGCTTATCACGCTGCAAAACCAGGGCTACCAGGCGAACAACGCCACAGTCGTCGTCATCCGTCCCCAGGATGGTGCAGTGCTGGCGATGGTCGGCAGCGCAGATTTCGAGAACGAGGATATCGACGGGCAGGTGAATGTGGCGCTGACAGCGCAGCAGCCGGGGTCGGCCATCAAACCCATTGTCTACCTGGCCGCGCTCGAACCAGACCCCGAGACGAACGAGTATTGGACTCCCGCCACCGTCATCTGGGACGTCCCCACCGATTTCAGCGGCTACCAACCCCGCAACTATGACGACCGGTTCCATGGACCGGTGACGATGCGCGAAGCCCTGGGCAACTCCTACAATATCCCGGCGGTCAAAGCCCTGGACTATGTGGGCCTGGGGCAGTTTACGGAATTGGCATTGCGCATGGGGATAGAATTCCCGTTGGACAATCCTGTCGACCAGAATGCCGGGCTGCCGGCTGCACTGGGGGCGGTTGAGGTCACGCCCCTCAGCCTGACCTCAGCGTTTGGTGTGCTGGCCAACAATGGTCGCAAAGTCGATCCGTACTCGATTGTGTACATCGAAGACAAAGACGGCAACGAAATCTTCCGCGCCAACACCTCGCCGGAAGGTTTGCAGGTGGTCCAACCCGAATATGCTTACTTGATGACAAGCATTCTGTCGGACAACAGCGCGCGCCTGCCGGCCTTCAGCGGCGTCGAATTCAACATGCAGCTCAATAATGGGCGCATTGCTGCCGTCAAGACTGGAACCAGCAACGGCCCCCGCGATGTGTGGACCGTGGGTTATACGCCGCAGATCGTAACCGGGGTTTGGGTCGGTCGTTCGGACGATGATCCGCTGGCACAGCCCTGGCAAAGCATCAGCGGCTCGACCGCAGCGGCCCCGATCTGGAAAGCGGTCATGGAAGCAGCGCACGCCGATCTGCCGGTTGAGAATTTCTCTGAACCAGGCGGAGTTACTGATCCCATCGAAGTTTGTCGGGCATCGGGCGCGATGGCCACTGCTGAATGTGCAGGGTACACCTACTTCGAAATCTTCGCCTCGGAAGCGCTGCCTCCCAGCACCGACGAGACGATTTTCCAGACGATGCAAGTGGACGACTACACCGGCAAGCTGGTGAACGAATACTGCCCGGATGAACCGGTAACGCGCACCTTCATTGTCATCGAGGACCAGACTGCCTACAACTGGATCAATACGACGCTGGACGGCCAGACCTGGGCTCAGGCCAGGGGCCTGCAAACTCCGCTCCAGGCTCCACCTACCGACTTCTGTTCGCCAGACGATCCGCGCCCGAACGTGCAGTTCACTTTCCCGCGAGAAGGTGCACAAGTGACGGATATCATCCAGGTGCGCGGTGTGGTCGAGATGCCCGGCCTGGTGGCCTACGAAATTAGCTTCGGCCTGGGCGAGAACCCGACCAGCTTCAGCAATCCGCTGCCCCTACTGCCAGATGTAGCAGTCTCCAGCGAGGCAGAAATCCAGCTAGCTGATCTGGATACTCGCTCATTGACCCAGCAGTACGGGGACGGGGCGTATACACTGCGTCTGACCGCGTATGACAACCAGGGACGCACCGTCACACGCGAGGTGATGTTCGTGGTCAGCAATCCGGGCCTGGCACCAGCCCAGCCAGCACAAGACCCGTCGACCAGCACCCAACTCGGGACAGAGTCAACTGCACCCCAGGAATCAACGCCGCTGGGACAGTAACAGATGAGCTTGCGGTGGGAAAACGCCCATCAGCCTGACACGGACCGCGTGCTGCGCGTGATGACTCCCGACGATCTGTCGCAGGCCGTGCAACTCAGCCAAAACGTTGGGTGGGGGCACGGCCTGCCCGACTGGGAGCGCCTGCTCTATTGGTCTCCGGAAGGGTGTTTTGTGTTGGACGAGCCAGGTCGCGGCCTGGTCGGAACCGTCACCACCACCGCCTATGGCACCACACTGGCCTGGATCGGGATGATGATTATAGCCCCCGACCGCCAGCGCCAGGGCCTGGGGCGGCAGTTGATGCGCGCCACACTCGATCACCTGCGGGACTGCGGCATCGAGCGCATCATGTTAGATGCTTCCGAAGCCGGACGCGGACTGTACGAAAAGCTGGGCTTTCGCGCCGTCCAAAAAGTCGAGCGGTGGGAAGGCCGGACCAGCACCTACCTGGGGCCGCGCGCCCAACCCCTGCGCACCCACGATATCAACGCGATGCTCACGTTGGATGCCCGGCTGTTTGGCGTTAAACGCCCACAGATTCTGTTCCGCTTGCTCGATGAATTCCCGGCGCTCGCCTGGGTCGATTATCACCAGGGCCGGCTGGAAGGGTATCTGTTGGCGCATCCACTGGGGGACAGGATATCCCTGGGACCCTGGATGAGTTGGTCGGCCAGTTCTGCCGAACGCTTGCTGCGCGTGGCAATGGAACAGCTTCAGGGCGCAGACCTCGTGATGAACATTCCTGACAACAATGGACGCGCGCTGATGGTGGCCCGCAACCACAGTTTTCACCGGGTGCGCTACTGCACGCGCATGATCTACGGCAGCACTGCTCAACCGATCAGCGGCGAACTGCTGGCAGAACTAGCGGTAGCGAGTCTGGCGACGGGGTGATAGCGAAGTAAACTCCCGCTAGTCGGGGGCCAGCAGGGTAACGGATTCGATCAGCAGTGGCAGTCCAACGACCTCGTGCCAATGCCCTTCATGGGGCCCCAGCCGCGCACAACAATCAACGGCCAGTTCGCTGACCAGGGCATGATGCAGGTATTCAGCATAGATCGAGTCGGCATCGGCAATCAAGGTGTAGGTGAAGTTGCGGGTGACGGGGTGTTCAGTGCTGGCCTGGCGCGCAAACGGTGCGCTCTGCATCTGGACCAGGGTGGGCAAACGGCGGAAATTCGGCGGCAGCAAACCTCCTTCGACTTCGGCCACCAGCAGTTCGAGACCGCGCACCACCAGTGCGTGCAACCGCTCAACAAAGCCCCCCATACAAACCCCACCCTGCCAGCCCACCACAAACGGCGCAGCAGTATCGGGCCGGTGCCAGATGGTCAACGGTGGACCGCCTGCGGTACCCCAAACCAGGTGCAGCGCCTGGCGACCATCGCCCGGCACGTCCAGGGAAAACTCACCTCGTTCACCGGACGCCCGCGCCGCATGGGCCCCTTGCTGCATCCATAGCATTTCGTGTGCATAGGGTGGAATTCGCCAGGTGGCTTCCTCGGCGACCAGGTGGCCAGTAATGGTCGTCATCAGCCCGTTTCCTTAGAAGTTTTGCAGGTCTTCGAGCAAGATCATCCCCTGCCGCAGTGCCACCAGGGACGCCTCGGTACGTGAGGTCGCACCCAGTTGGTCGATCAACACCACCAACTGCGCCGCCACCAACTGGGGATCGATTTCCAGGCGCTCAGCGATCTGGTCGTTGGTAAGCCCTGCCGCTATGCCGGTTAGCACAGCGCGATCCAGGTCGTTGAGCTGCTTTTCTTCCGGCTCATCGCGGGACATAAACCCCTGCACCACGCGCTCGGCCACACCGCGCCCCAGCACCAGATTCCCCTCAGCTACATCCTGCACCGCGCGGATCAGCTCCTGTTCGCTGGTGGTCTTCAAGATGTACCCGTGGGCGCCAGCTCGCAGCGCGCGCATGATGTAAGCGTCTTCATCGCGTCCGGTCAATACCAGGACCTTGAGATTGGGCCAATCCTCGCGTACCTGGGGCAAAATGGCCAGCCCGCTGGTACCCGGCATGTTCAGGTCCAACAACAGGACATCCGTCGGCGTACTCTGCAGAATGTCCAACGCTTGCGCGCCGTCGTCTGCTTCGCCCACCACATGAATCGAGGGCGTATCATCCAGGTACATCGCCAGGCTAGAACGCAGAATGCGGTGATCGTCGGCCAGCACCACGCGAATAACGCCCGCGTCCACTATGTCCGGGGGTTCGATGTGCTCCGGCTCCACCTGCGGGGCCTCATCCGTCTGGTCAACCACCGCTGCCGAGATGGTATCGGTCCGCCGCTGAACCGACTCGGCCAGCGCCGCCGCCATCGCACCGGCAGTTTCGAACCGTTCGTTGGGGTTTTTGGCCAGCGCTTTGAGGATCGCGCGTTCCATGATGAGTGGAATATCCGGCACCAGGCTGCTCGGCGGGCGCGGGTCTTTCTTGACCTGTTGCAGCAGCAGTACGCCGATATCGTCAGCGTCGAAGGGCAGCACCCCGGTCACCAGTTCGTAGAGCACCACACCGGTGGAGTAGATGTCCGTGCGGTGGTTCAACTGCAAGCCCTGGGCCTGTTCCGGTGACAGGTACGCCGGGGTGCCGATGATGCGTCCGGTGGCGGTTAGGCGCTTGGCTTCCCCGGTGATGGCCAGGCCAAAGTCCATGATCTTGACCTGCCCGGTGGGGGTAATGTGAATATTGGCCGGTTTGATGTCGCGGTGGATCAGGCTTTGGCGATGCGCGTAATCCAATGCCAGGCAAATCTGCCGCCCAAACTCGGCCACAACATCCGGCTTGGAGGGAATAAACGAAAACAGGGGCTTGCCTTCAATGTATTCGATGATCAGGTAAGGCTCTTTTTCGTTGCCCCCCACGTCATAGATGGCCATGATATTGCCATGATTGAGCTTGGCCGCCGACAATGCCTCGCGCTGAAACCGTTGGCGGGTAGTACTATCCACATAGGGCAGCAAGACCTTGATCGCAACCGTGCGCTGCAACCGCAAATCCGTCCCGCGATAGACAGCCGCCGTCGCCCCCTCACCGATCAGTTCGATCACTTCGTATCGATTGTTAAGTTTTCGCCCTATCATAATTCTGCCCGCTCGCAAGGTCTATGCCAATTGGATGAAAGTGTACAAATGACTGCGTGGATATGCAACTATCTGTTCCGGCGCTGGCGCTCATCTGTTCCAGTGATGGCAAAATTGTCAAGGTCCGGCCCTATACGCTAAAGTGGTGAGACTCGTAATTCACCAACCAGGAGGCAAAGCCCTCATGCAACCCAAACTGCGCGTTTTACTGCTGGCGTGCATCGTCCCGTCGATGTTTGCGTGTGCCGTCATCGATGATATTCGCGATGTGGTCGAGACCGTCGATGAAGCCATCACGCTGCTGCAACAACTGGATGAGAGTGGCACCTGGGACTATGTCTCGGACGGTGTGGATGGTCTGATAGACCAGGAAAACGGCTATCTGGCCACCGTTCGCTTCGACCACACCCAAACTGGTTTTGCCGACGACAGCTTCACCGTTGAGCTGGAAGTGGATGGCGACAATGATGCCTGGGCAACCGTTTTTCGCAACGGGGACCCTACACGCTACTTCATCGATGCGCCACCCGAAAACGTGGGCGAGTCTCATGTCTATCGCCGCAATCCACAGGGCAGCTATGATTGTGTCACATCCGCCGGCGGCGATGACACGTTGGAGCGGTTGCTGCGCAACGGCATCGATAGCATCTTCAACGATTATTCCGATGTGGCGGTGGGCGTTCAACTGCTGTCGGTAGCCAATGAGGTGGACGAAACTACGATCGCGGGACGCGCAGTAACGCACTACGAAATCGAGTCCAAGATCGACGACGCCCTGGATATTCTACGGCGTTTCGACAACGAGGAATTAGAGGCCAAAATTGAGGAAGCCGGGGATTTCGAAGTGGGTGGCGATCTGTACATCGACAACGAAACCAGCGCCTTGCTTATGTTCACCAGTACCTACCACAGTACCCGCACCACCGAGCGCGTCACGCTCCGTTTTGAGGTAACGCAGTGGGGCGGCGTGGCCAACATTGAACCGCCCGAAGTTGCCAACGCTTGCCCGGTCCGGTAGTCAAACAGACACAACACGCTAAACCAGCAGAAGAAAGAACAGCCCACACCGTTGCCAGACGTGCAGGCTGTTTTTGATTCCTTTTTCGGTCTATGTTTAGGGTAAATCTTTGTTTAGGGAACGACGCCAATCATGTAAATCGGTCCAAGCTGGTCGGTCAGAATAATCATCCGGCCATCAGCGGACCACACAACATCGTGGAACGTCGTGCCCTCAATCAGTCGCATTCCGTTGCGGTCCCCATAACTCAGGGGAGTCGCTTCGGCGGCAGGGGTCCCGCTCGACTCGCCGGATACCAGCGGGGTGAGGTCCCATAAAAAGACATTCTGGCCCTGGACCGGCAGCGTCAATAGCAGCGCGTTGTCCGACGAAAATCCAACAGCGCCACACGGCGCATTCATGGGTACACCGCCCAGCGAATCACCGGTAGCAGCCTGCCACAGCCCCACATTGGGCGAACTGCCACACCCGGCCAACAAGCTGCCATCCGGCGAAAACCGCAGCGCATTCACTACCGCGTTTTGCCCGGTGAGCGAAAAGTACCGTTCCTCACCAGCCACCAGGTCCCACATGATAATTCCTTCCTGGTTAGCAATGGCCAGCGACTGCGAGTCGGGGGAAAAAACAGTGTGTATTGGTGTGATATCTGTAGTGACGGTGCTGGTAATGGTGTACGCTAAATCATAGGTGGGAATAGCCGGTTCTACCTCGTCACCATCCCCCTCCCCGGTTCCGTCCTCCGCCTCGTCTTCAGCTTCATCTTCGACCTGGTCATCAACAGTGTCGCCATCGCCATCGCCTACGGTGTCCGCGATCTCCCACACCCGCACACCCATCACGCGATTGGTGGCCGCGAGCCAGCGACCATCTGGCGAAAACGCCAGGTCCTGGACAATCTCTTCATACGGCTGCATCCTGGCTACCAGTTCGCCCTCCGGCACACGCCACACCAGGACTTCCCCATTTTCGGTGCCAAAGGCCAGCAGGTCCCCCTGGGCCGATTGGGCAACGAGGGCCCGTTGTGGGGCCACCGGGTCATCAACAGTGGGAAACCGCCGCAGTTCGCGCAATTCGCGTGGCACCCCCATGTCCATTTCCCACACGACGGCAATCCCGGCCTGGTCCACCGTGATCAGTGTCTGGTCATCCGGGCCAAAAAAGATGTCGCGTACTCCTCCCTGCTCGACGGCAAACAACATTTGCCCGTTGGCCAGATTCCAGATCACCACCATTCCCTCCGCGCCTTGCGCGTCAAAGCTCGCCAAGCGAGTGCCATTTGACGAAAATGCCAGGCCGTTGACGGTACGCTGGTGCTGGCGCATCACCCCGGTCAACCGTACCTGGGCCGACGTCTCCAGGCTAATGGCCACTTCTGGTGCACGCCAGGGAACTTCAGTGGGGGTCACCGGTGCAGGGTCTTCATTTTCGTCTCCGGAGCACCCTGTCAGAAACGCCAACAGAAACACCATCAGCAGCATGACCAACGAACTGCTCATTTTCCGTCGATTCAACGCTATACTCCTTATATCTGACTGAGTTGACTCTGGCACGGGCGTCGTGTACGCTACACATCACTATACACCACATTGTGAACCGGACTCAATGTTGTCTGTGATAGGAAAAATGCCATGACCGACGCAGAACTTGCTGTATTGAGTATTGTGGCCGAAGGTCCGGTCTATGGACAAGACCTGCAAACGATCATCACCCAACGCGGCCTGCGCGAATGGACACAGATCGGCGTGTCTTCACTATATTATGTGCTGGAAAAACTCGAACGCCAGGGCTTGATCGAAGGCAGAGGCAATCCCGCTACGCGCGAAACCCCGCGCCGCCAGTTTCAACTCACCCCTGCGGGGTTTGGGGTATTACAGACCGCCGTCGCCGACCTGCTGAGCACCCCGCGCGAATATGGCAATGGGTTCGAGTTAGGGCTGGCCAATCTGCATGTTTTGCGCCCTGCGCAGATTCGCACGGCGTTCTTTGCTTATCGCCAGGAACTATTGTCCCGGCTGACCCAAACCCGTGAACGCTGGCAGCAGCTTCAGGATAGCAAAGCGCCATTCCAGATCGACGCCATTTTTGGGCACCATGCGGCCATGCTCGAAGCAGAACTGGAATGGATTACAGAGTTCATCGACGCCTGGGAAGCGCAGGCGCCACCTGATCCTCCACCGCACTATACCGACCCGATTACCATTCCGCGCATGAAGCAAGTAGTCCTCCCACACCATCCCGACTCGCCGCACCGCGTGCCGACTCGTCCGCTTGGTCCGCGCCCTGGTATGGAAACCGGGCAATCCGAGGGTGCAACCGACCTGGGCGAAGCGCCTACCATCAAGGAAACCACGCTCAGCGCCCGGACACCGCCACACCTGCCCACCGAGTCGGAAAAACTGGCCGAAGATGATGTGTCTACAGCAGGGGAGTTGGACCTGGACGGGGTGCATGACAGTGATCCTAGCAGTGACCCCAGCATCAACGGCGACGGCGGGGACGAGGAGTGGAGCGAACGCGAGACGCTTGCCGCAGATGATATCCTAAATGAAGAGAAAATGGACACAGACGAAGATGAACGTTAATGAATGCCACGTCCGGTTGTTTAAGAAGTTAGAAAAAGTTAATTCAGCGTGTAGGCGTTTTTTGTGCTACACTAAAAAATACCGACGTCATTAATTTTCCTTCGTAGGAGCAGGTTGGATGGTCCCGTGTGTCTTGTATGTTGAGGATAAAATCGACAACCTGATGTTGGTGCGGCGCATACTGGAAGCCGAGGGGTTGGAAGTGCTGGAAGCAACATCGGCCAGAGAGGGGATTGAAATGGCCGAACGGCATCTGCCCGACCTCATCTTGATGGATATCAACATGCCCGAAATGGATGGATTGGCAGCCACGTCCTATCTGCGCCAGGTGCCCGAATTAAGCAAAACACCCATTGTAGCCGTGACCGCCAACGTGATGCGCAATATTCTCGAAGAAACACTGGCGGCTGGCTGCGACGGGTATATCACCAAACCGATTGATATCGACATCTTCCCCCAACAAGTCCTCGACTATTTAAACGGCAAGGGGGAGTGACGGCTGGCGTGCATGTGCACCAATGGCTACATCAACGACGGTGGGGCCGCCATCTACGTTAGTTTAGGAAACCCAACTGATGTCCAATCACGACGACTCAACTTCAGACTTTGACGTGCTGCGGCGTCTCATCGAACATCTGGAACCGGATCGCGCATCCGGTCTGCCAGCCATGCACGAACGGCTGACAGCACTGCTGACAGCACTACAACACCAGTGGCCGGACATCACCACGCTCGAGGTGTTTCTCCAAGGTTCTGCGGATACTTACCACCGGCAGGCGAGCGTTGGGGTCAAGCCAAACAACTCAGACGACCTAGTGCCCGAATCACCGGCAGCACGCGCGATCCAGCAGCACCAACCGGTGCTTCCCCCGGCAGACGAACAACCGGCGCGGTAGGCGATCCCGCTGCATCATGGCGCTGACGTGCTGGGCGTAGTGCAAGTCGAAACCCCTGCACGAACGCCCGCCAGCGACCAGCTTGAGGCCACACTGTTGATTCTAGCCCCCATGCTGGGCTTGATGGTCGCGCACTGGCAGGGTTTGCCAGTCCAACGCGCGCTGACGATAGGCCACAAGCTGGCGGATACCAGTTCGTCCCGTGACATTGCCCAATTGGTTGCGAACTACATGGGTGACAACTGCGCGCTGGTTGACCTTACGTTGTACGAATACGACGATGACCTCCCGGTCCAGGCTCACGCGACACTGCTGCCACACGCGGATGCCGCCACGTTTGCGGAAATAACGTTTGATCTGAGCGGCACGCTGCCCGAACTCGATCCAGAGCGAGCCCATCATCTCGCTGATGTATTCACCACTCCGCTGGTCGAAGCGGCAAAGCGCGACATCTACCGCACGCATCATGTCACCCAGATGACGTTGCTGGCATTGATGGTCCAGAATCGCCGGGTAGGGACATTGGGATTGGCAGGCGAGCCGCTGGAGTCCCATACCTTGCGCGGTCTGCAACACCTGGCGCACCAGATCGCCGTCCAGGTTCAAAATCGTTCGCTGGTGGCGCGCACCACCCAGGCGCGGGACGAAGCCCAATACCTCTACCACCTGGGCCAGACCGTGATGACGGCGAACGACCTGCCGCATCTGGTCAAAGCGGCCTATGCCGAGTTTGATCCGGCACCGGACCAACTCATCGTAGAGGCGGTGCCGCGCGATGCTGAACAATCGCTCATGCATCTGCTGCGCCAGGTCACCGTGTCGGCCCAGGGCCTGGAAACGGATGCAGCGATCAAAACTGACCTGACAAAACACGCCCTGACGACGACGGTGCAAACACTGGCCAAAGGCACCCCGGTGTTGATCAACAACCTGAAAACGGAACCAGGCCTGCTACCGCCCATGCGCGCATTTTTTGAGACTCGCAATTTCCAGGCAGTGGGTTTGTTCCCGGTAATGCGCCAGGGCCAACTCTCGCACATCATCGCAGCGGCATATGCAGCCCCGCATATCTACACCGCGCGCGAAATTCGGCTGCTGCACCACCTGAGCGAACAGATCGGGTACAAGCTGCGCCACTGGGAACTGCTGCACGACGCCCAAACACAAATCGCACAGCTCACGCGCCTGCGCCGCCTGGTTGCTGCGCTGCAAAGTACTGCCCGGATTGTCAACCAGCACTTGGTGAGTACCGACGTGCTTCAAGATCTGTGCCGCAGCCTTTCGGAAACGCTGCTGCTGGACTACACTGCCATCTTCCGCCTGGACCAGGTTCCCGCCAGTGGCAACATCGTAGGCGAACACCCAGCCCGGTTGGGCACGGACACACTACTGCCGCTAACCGGCTTCACTGTCTATCAACAGCTCCAGAAAAACCGGGCGCCGGTCGTGATTGAAGATGTGGAATCCGCCCAGGAGCAACTGGGGCCGACCCATGAGCAGTTCCAAACGCTGAAACTCACGACCATGGTGTTGGCTCCGTTGGTGATGAGTAATGAGCTGATCGGTATGGTCGTGTTGGCCACCAGCCAGCCAGATTATGCTTTTGGCCCGGAAGAACAACAGCTCATTCAGGCGTTGTCAACCCAGATTGCAACCAGCCTGCGCAATACCGAGCTTTACACCGAGATTCAGCGGCGTGCCAACCAGTTGGAGCGCATTGCGGCCTTTGGCCGCCTGGTGACCAGCACTTTCGAGCACGACGAAATCCTGCGGCGCGTGATGGATGTGATTCCCAACCTGCTGCCCGCCGACCAGGTGAGCCTGGCGCTGGTCCACCCTGGCGAGGTCAGTATGCGCGTCATTGCGCTGACACACACCACTGCCCCCCAGGAAAGCCGCCTGCCAATGGCCGGGTCCAGTGTTGAAGAAGTGCTGCAAACCCAAATGCCAATGTTGATCCCGGAACTGCAAAGTTCACCGTACAGCGATCACCAGTATATGACACAAGAAGGGTTGAGTTCGGTGCTAACTGTACCGCTGATCATCGGCGGGCGACCTCTGGGCACATTGAATATCGGACACCAGCGGCCTCGCATCTACACGCCCACTGACCTCACGCTGGTCCAGCAAGTTGGCAACCAGATCGCCACTGCGCTCGAAAATGCCCGCCTGTTCCAGACGGCACGCCAGCGGGCCACCTATGAAGAGGCACTCAGCGGCATTACCTCACGCCTGCAGCAACCCACCGATCTGCGCGATCTGCTGCACCAGACGATGCAGGACCTCGGCCAGGTATTGGGAGCGAGCAAAGCGCGAGTCCGACTGCGCACGCAGTCCAGTCCCAACGGTGCCCGCGAAACCAAGCTGGAGAAGTAACCTTATGCGTAAGTTATTTCCCTTATCGCCCCACGCCAACACGTTCCAACATTGGCAAGCCATTACGGTCTACGTGGGGACGGTTGTCTATGTCCTGTACCGGCTGGTGTTCTTGTTCCCGGCGGCGCTGGACCATCTAGCCACGACCATTGACGGAGACCAGACCGCGCTGGCCCTGGCGTATGGGGTTTGCCTGGGGGTAGCGGGATTGGCGTATTTGTTGGTACGCCGGTACCTGCTGGACACAGCCACCACGCTACTCACCGGCCTGCTAGTGACAGAAGGCGCGGTACTGGTGTTGGCGGGCCCCTGGGACCATGTCCAAGGGTGGTTGGTGATCGGGATGGGGATCATGCTTGCCAACCTGATCACCACACGGTGGATTGGTATCCTCGCCGCTGCCGGTGCTAGTGCCATTATCGCTATCAGCACCCTGAACGGTTTTGACAGCTTGAGTACCAGCGCCCAAACGGAGCGCACGCTGCTCGCATTTGCGCTGGCGTTGTGGACTCTGCTGCTGTCGATTGGCCCAGCGCTGGTGGTGCGCGGCGGCCAGTTGACAGTTCAGGCCAACCTGCTGCGCGATGATACGCGCAACTTGATTGGAATCAGCGCTGAGGTGAACCAGGCGATACTGGCCCGTACCGAACTCGAGACCTTTCTGGCCGAAGTGATCAACACAATCCAGCAGCGCTTTGCCAGCATCTACCACGCCCAGGTTTTCCTGGTCGAAGAAGGCAGCCAATCTGCCACCCTTCAGGCCAGCACCAGCCCGGTAGGAGAAAAGTTGTTGGCCCAGGAACACGAACTCGACATTGGTGGCCTGAGCGTAATCGGACGCGCTACCTTAAACAAGAAACTGGTGCTGGTACCCGATGTTACCCAGGACACCATTCACCGCCCCCCCTTGCTGCTGCCCGCCACCCGTACTGAATTGGGGTTGCCGCTGGTCGCCAACGACGTGGTGATCGGCGCACTCGATCTGCACAGCACGCAGATCAACGCCTTTGACGACGCAGACGTAGCCGTCTTTGAGGCGATTGCCAACCAGATCGCCGTTGCCATTGACGGGCTGCAGCTCTACGAGGCATCGCAGCGCACCATACGCGAAAATCAGGCCCTCTATCGCCAAACCCAGACCAGCCTCCGCGAAATTGAGCGGTTGAATTACCAGCTCACTGGGCGCGCGTGGACGGAGTATCTGCGCTTGCAAGCCGATTCGACAGCGATGACGCTCGACCTGGAATCCGGCCAAACGGTGCCGGATACTAGTTGGACGACGACGCTGGAACACGCCGCCGACCAGCACCGGGTCATCACCCAGACAGTTGAGGGCCAGCGCGTGGTAGCCTTGCCGATTGTCGTGCGCAATGAAGTTATTGGGGCGATGGAGTTCGAGCTGGAAGCAGAGGGCGATCTGCCGGATGGGGCGTTGGAGTTGATTACTGCCGTCAGTCAGCGTCTGGGCCTGGCGCTGGAAAATCGCCGCTTGTTTGATGAAACCCAGCGTGTCGCCCAACGCGAAGCGTTGATCAACGATATCGGCACCGAACTCCAGTCCGCTATCGGCGTGGACGCCATCATCCAACGCGCTGCGCACAATCTGCAAGAAGCGCTAGAAGCACAGCAGGTGACCATCCGGTTGGGCTTCCAGGCAGACGACAAAGGCCAGGATGGGAATCGCGGCACAGGCCGATCTGCCCAGGAGAAAGCGCCCGCATGAACCAATTGTTACGTTACCTGTTTATCGTTCAATACGACTACCGCGATTCTTCCCAGGCAATTCGCGCACGCATCGTGGGCGCATTAAGCGGGTTTTTGGCACTGTTAGCCCTGGTATATGGCAGCGTGGTGCTGGTTTTGCTGATCACCAGTCTGGACCTTGCCCTGGAGTTCAGCGCTAGCAGCGTTTTGATGGCGCCGGCACTACTTGCCTGGACGCTGACATCCCTGTGGCTCATCCAACGCGGACGTCTCGGCGTGGCGTCGGCGCTGATCAGCGTGCTGCTGTGGGCTATTGCGCTGGCCAGTATGTTATCGAACGGAATTGCGGCTCAGACTGTACTCACCGTTCCGCTGGCGCTCACCTACACCGGCGTGATCTATGGCACGCGCGGCGCAGTCAGCTCGATCCTGGCCAGTTGGGGGGGCTTGTGCGCGATTGCCTATCTGCAAGCTGAAGACCTGCTGACCGCCGAAGCCATTGCGCTCGAAGACGGGATGTACGATGCGCTGATCAGCAGCCTGCTGGTAACCCTGCTGGCCTTGACCGTGTGGGTATTCACCTCGAACCTGGAACGCGCGCTTACCCGTGCCAGCCGTATCGCCGCCCAGTCGCGAGCCACCGTCGAAACCAGCCAGGTTCTCTCTCGCATCTTGAACATGGACGAGCTCATCACGCAGGCTGTTGACCTGATCCGAGACCGGTTCGCTTTCTATTATGTCCAATTATTCCTGGTTGACAGCACACACGCCTATGCCAACCTGGCCGCCGGCACCGGCGAGATCGGGCAGGCGCTGCTGGCCCAGGGCTATCGTGTGGCTATCACCCCCCGCACAATTGTGGGTGAAGCGCTGGACACCGGAGAAGTCCGCTACATTCCAGAGATTGACAACACTGCGTTTCGGCGGCTGGAGATGCTACCCGACACCCGCACCGAACTGGCATTGCCCATCATGGTTGGGGAAGAAGTCGCTGGTGCGTTGGACATCCACAGCCTGCTGCCAGACGCCTTTCGCAGCGAAGATATCGAAGCCATGCAGGTGATGGCCAACCAGATCGGCCAGGCAATTCGCAATGCGCGCCTGTTCGAATCGCAGCAGGAAGGGCTGCTGCAAAACCGCCGCCTGTTCCTGGAAAGCGAAACCAACCTTCGCGAAATCGAACGCCTGAACCGGCAGCTTACTGGTGAATCGTGGCGGGAGTATATTCTCGAACGCAGCTTGAGTCAGATGGGCGTGCAAATGAAAGGGCATGAGATGCACACCACCGCCGTAGGGTGGACTGCGGCCATGGAACAGGCCATGTCCCGGCAGCGCATCGTCATTCAGGAGAGCAACGAACAACAGGTGGTTGCGGTGCCCATCAATGTACGCGGGCAAGTGATCGGCGCTATCGAGGTCACGCACGGGGCCGATAAAAGCCCGTCCGAAGTGCGCAACATCGTGCAGGCCGTCGCCGAACGTATGGCTTTCAGCCTGGAAAATGCACGCCTGTTTGAACAAGCACGTATGTCCGCCGAACGCGAACAGCAGATCAATACCATCACGGCCCAACTGCAAGGCCTGAACAGCATCACCGACGTGTTGACCACGGCCCTCAACACACTCGGTCAGGCGCTGGATGCGGAGGAAGGGCAGGTACGATTGGTGCCGCTGAGTACGGACACGAACCCAGACGCCGCCCCAGCCCCCGCTGGCACTACTGGCAATAACGGCCAGCCGCCCCAGCCCCGACGTTCAGGGATTCGAGACACCGATACCTACAACATCCCCCGTGATATTCAGGAAGACGATCCGGGAACGGCAGATCGCGCGGGATCAACGCCAGATAGCCAGGATAAAGCGCCATGATAAACGTCATTATCCGTACTGTCCGCATCCAACACCCGTATGATGATCCCGGCGAGCGCCAACAAGCCCAGCGCTTGCTGGCCATCAACCTGGTCTGGCTGGTTGCCATCGGGCTGTCTTTCCTCGTTTACTCCGCCTACGATTTTGCCGTCAGTACGGCAACGCTGTTCTTTCCTCTCTCCCTGTTCATTGCTGGTCTGAGTCACTGGCTGCTACAACACGGCCAGCTACACCAGGCCCGGTTCCTGTTTGTACTGAACATCCTGGCGGCCACTTTCCTGTCGATTTTCCCTGACTACCGCATCGACACCCCGTTTCTGATGGTGCTGGTGCTGCCGCTGGTAGCTGCCGGGCTGCTGCTGCGCCGAAGGGGACTGCTGCTGGTCACCGTATTCCTGATGGCAACCGTGACGGTTGGTGGATACCTGCAATATGCTACAGACATGGAGCCAACCTCGATCGGGTCCACTGACCGCAGCATCCAGGTCACGATTCTACTGTTTGATACACTGATTACGCTAACAGCCGCCATGTTGTGGTTTTTCACCGCCAACATGGAAGAAACGCTGCGCACGCGCAGTTACCTGTCTAACCTGATCGATGTCACGGCGCGCACCAGCCAGACTCTTGTTGGGCTGCCCACGTCGGGCGAAGAACTCAACCACTTTGTCGAAGAACTGCAGGAAGCGCTCGACCTGTACCACATCCAAATCTTCCTTTCCGACCCGACCAGTGGGTTGCCTGTGTTGCAAGCCAGCACCGGTTATATGGGACGGCGCTTGCTCGAAGAACACAGCCTGCTTACCCCGGAAGAAGACAGCCCGATCAACGATGCGCTGCGTCGCAAAGACCCGCTCGTGATTGGTGAACGTGCGCCGGAAAAACAACGCAGCGGCTTCTTGCCCGCCACTCGCAGCCAACTGCTGCTACCCCTGCGCGTCGGCGAGTTGCTGCCCTTCGGTGTGCTGGACCTGCACAGCTCCAAGCCAGATGACTTCACCCCACAGATGCTGAACGCACTGGTACCGATCAGTCATCAACTGGCGGTAGCGTTGTACAGTTCTCAACAAACCACCGAGGTCCGCAGCAGTTACCAGGAACGCGACCAGTTGATCGAACAAATCGACGCCACCCAACGCGAACTGGCCCGCATCAACCGCCAGTTGATTGGGGTCACATGGGGCACCTATCTTGAAGATCGCCAGCATATGGTGCCCGGCTTTGAATGGCAGCAGGGTCAGGTCGCTCCTTCCGAAGCGCGGTCCGAGACAATCGATCAAATCCTGGCAGATGGACAAGCGCGATTGGAACAACGCGACGGCGAGCACGTGCTGTGCGTACCCATACGTTTGCGCGGCCAGACCCTCGGCGCACTGGAGTTCAAGCGCTCCGGTCAGGCCAGTTGGTCGGCGGCGGCGCTGGAACTGGCCCAGGCCGTAGCCGAACGCCTGGCGCTGTCGCTGGAGAATGCGCGTCTGTTCGAACAAGCCCAGACCACGGCCCGCCGCGAACAGTTGGTCAGCCAGGTTACTACCCGGCTGCAAACAACGAATGACTTGACAACCCTGCTCACCCTGGCCGCCGAGCAATTCCAAGGGGCGCTGGGAGCCACGCATACCCAGGTCCGGCTGGGGCAATCACCATCCGCCGCTCCGGTTGACGACGAGGTATAGGAGCAAATAAATGCTGCGAGGTCGCCTGAACGTTTTGCACTGGCCGCTTAGGGTCAAACTGGCGGTGCTATTTGTATTGGCCGTCTTTGTGCCAGTCACACTGGTGGCAGTGCCGTTTGCCAGCCAACGCCGCGAGGTGCTGTTGCGCGATCAAGCCGAAGCCCAACTCGAAACACTGGGGCCATTCGGGATCGCCCAGGCTGAACGGACTTTCCAAGCCCTGGGCAACCAGACGGAACAGATGATCTCGCCCCTCACACGCTTCCAGGGCTTGAATCCCGACCTAGCCGAAACGATCATTCGCAGCGGCACGGCGGAAGGTCCTGTCATGCAACTGATGCTTGACCGCGCTTCGCTGGTGCGTGTTCGTTTGATGGCAATTGACAACACCCCCATTATTGACGCCCATCGTCAGAACGACGGAAATATCGAATTCAATTACTATGATGAAACATATACCGCGCCGACTCGTGCTGAACAACTGATTGCGGAAGGGCGGGTTAGCGAAGAGACGATGCTCACGAACATCTACCCCGGCCTCTCTGGTGATCCGGTCATTGACGTTGTTCTGCCTTTCCAAACCGACGACGACACAACCATTTCCGATGAAGACCCTGGCTATGCCGTGTTTACCTACGACCTGTTGCTGACCGCCCAGGACGAGGTGATACCCGATGTCTACCGCACGCTGCTCGATATCCCCAAGACGGACCAACCACACCATATCTGCCTGCTGAACGACCGCGGGCAACTGCTGTCACCAACGGAGGATTTTGACGTGTGGTCAGACATGAGTGCATCGCCAGGCTTTGGGGCAGCACAGCGCGGCGAAACTGGCATCTCGGAATATACCAGCATGATGTTAAACGCGGATGTCATGAGTTACCATGCTGCGGTGGACTTTACCAACGGGCCGAGAATCACGTTTTTGATCGAAACCCCAACCGACTATATCGAAGAGCAAGCCTTCGAAGAGGGACTCTTCACGCTGGCAATCGTTAGCAGCGGCGTGATCGTGCTGGGACTGGCCGCTACTATGTTGGGTGCCAGCATCGTTACGCGCCCCCTTAACCGCCTGACCTTCGCCGCCAGGCAAATCGTAGCCGGGCAGTTTGATGTGGAACTGGCAGAGATGAACCGCCGGGACGAGATTGGCCAACTCAACAACGCACTCAGCCAGATGATCGGCCAGTTGCTGCACGCCGTCAGTGAATTAGAGGCGCAGGTTGACGAACGTACGCGCAACCTCGAACTCACGCTGGAAATCGGACGCGCGGTGACCAGTATTCGCGATCTGGACCAACTCCTGGAAACGGTTGTTAACCTGATCCGCGACCAGTTCGATACCATCTACCACGCCCAGATCTTCCTGGTCGATGCCCGCACCCGGCAGGCCCAACTGCGTGCCTCCACGGGTGTGGTTGGTCGTCAATTGCTGCAACACGGACATTACCTGGAAGTAGGCAGCCAGAGTGTGATCGGTAGTGTGACCGCTGCCGGGCACGCCGTCATTGCGCTGGATACCTCCCATAACCCGATCCACAAGCGCAACGAGTTCTTGCCCGACACCCGTGCAGAAATGGCCCTACCGCTGCGCACCGGCAACCGCATTATTGGGGCATTGGACCTACAAAGCACCCGACCAGACGCTTTCAGCCAGCATGATGTTGATTTGTTCCAGGGGATGGCCGACCAGTTGACTATCGCCATCGAAAACGCCACTTTGTTTGCCGAATCGACAGCCCGGTTGCACGAAATTGAACACCTGAACCGCTCCCTGACCCAAACCGCCTGGCACCAAGTCGAACAGGGCCGCGAGCAGCGGACCTTGAACGCTTCGGTCGGATTGGCCGAAACCGCCGTCACCTGGTCTCCTCTGCAACTCGAAGCCATCCAGAAACGCGCCATCGCGGAGCACATTGAGGACAACATCGTCACCTTTGCCGTGCCGGTCATGTTGCGCGATCAGGTGCTGGGCGCGGTGGAATGGCAGGTGCCGCTCGATCGCTACAGCCAGAATACGCGCCAGACTGCGCTGGAACTGACCTCTCGCCTGGCGCTGACTGCCGAAAACATCCGGTTGTTTGAACAAAGCCGTCGTGTGGCGCAGCGCGAAGCACTGGTCAACCAGATTTCCAACAAACTGACCGTCTCGACGGACGTTAACCAAATTCTGCAAATCGCTGTCCGCGAGCTGGGGTTGGCGCTGCAATCCTCAGAGACCGTGATTAAGCTGCAGGAATCCACCTTCCCAACCGAAAACGACTCTATCCAACTAGACGAGTAGCGAACCATGCGACGAAAACCAAGCATCCAGACCCAACTTGTCCTGACGGTAGTCTTCGCGCTTATCGTGCTGGCCACCACCTTACAGGTGTTCAACAGCTTCCAGCAGCGCGATGCCCTGATCGACACCCATCGCGAGCAAAGTCTGGCGCTCGCGACCAGCCTGCGCACTGATTGGCGCACGATGGAACCGGCGGTCCTGGAAGAAGAATTGGTGCGCGTGGCAGAGAACAGCGACACAATTGCGTTTATCGCACTGATCGCGCCCGATAACCGGGTAGTCGCACATTCTGATCCCCTACTCACCGGAGAGGACCGCGGCGCGGTCGACCTGGATAATCTCCCAGTGGACCAGTCGCCACGCCAAAACGTGATCGGATTTGATGACGTCTACCTGACAACGGTGAGTATGCCAGTTTCTGCAACGGGAGCCTATAACCTGGTCATTGCGTCATCTGCCGATCCCATCGACGATAAACTGCGGACCAGTCTTTGGACGGCAGTCTGGCTGGCGTTAGGGCTGACGACGCTGTTCGGGGGAATCACGTTGCTAGTGCTGTGGCTCAATGTCAAACGTCCATTGCGAACGCTCCTGCAAGGTGTGGATGATTATGCCCAGGGGCGGCTCGCACACGGCATTCCGTCCAGTGGCAGCGCCGAGATACGCGACCTGGTCAGCGCGCTTAACCAGATGGCAACACACCTGCACCAATCCCGCACCGAACTCCAAACCCAGTATCAAGCAGCCGAGCGGCAAGCTGAGGACCGCGCACGAGACATGCGCATCTCGGCAGAGATTGGCCGTATTGCTACCAGCCTGCGCGATGTAAACGTGCTGATGCGCGAAACGGTCGAACAGATTTGCCGCCGTTTCGAAGCCATCTACCATGCTCAGGTGTTCTTGTTGGACGATGTGGAAGAATACGCGGTGCTGGTCGAAAGCACTGGCAATGCAGGGCGCACACTGCTTGATCTGAACCACAAGCTGGCGGTCGGTTCCAGCTCGCTGATCGGGCGTGTTACTGCACGTGGCCAAACCATTATCGCCTCGGACACCCGGCACGCTGAAGTGCCCTGGCAACCCAATCCTGTGCTGCCCGATACGCGCGCAGAGATGGCACTGCCCTTACGTATTGAAGGCCGTGTGATCGGCGCATTGGATGTGCAGAGCGCCAGCCCAGACGTGTTCACGGACGAGATGGTCCAGGTGTTTCAGATATTGGCTGACCAGCTCGCCATCGCCATCGCAAACGCCCGCCTGCTGGCCGAATCGGACCAGCGCGTGCTCGAAATCCGCGAACTGAACCGCCAGTTGACACGCAGTTCGTGGCAGGAGTATTTGGAAAGCCAGACGGGGCAAGAAGCAGTAGGCTACCTGTATGACCATAACCGATTGGCAGTGCTTGATCCTGACGGCCTTCCGCAACTGGCACCAGCGCACACCGAGGCAGCTATCCAGGTGCGTGGGGAAACCGTTGGTACCCTGGCTGCTACGCTGCCCGATGGGGAGGAACTGTCGGAAGATGACCAGATTCTGGTCGAGGCGGTAGCCGACCGTGTTGCGCTGGCGATTGAGAACGCGCGTCTGTTCCAGCGCACGCAGCGCGCGCTGGCCGAAACCGAGCGCTTGTATGACACGGCCCGCGCGGTGAGCAGTGCATCAGAATTGAACGCTATCTACCAACTGGTGATTGAACAGCTCAGCATGGCGGCAGATGTAGACCATATTGACATTTTGCTCTCCGGGCCAGACCCCGCGTTGGTGCAATATCTGGAGACGGTCTACGCCTGGCACCGGGATGGCCAAGATGGTCAATCGACCGGCGATGGCACTGGCGAACGGTTGCCTTTGCTGCCGCTGTCCTACGCCGACAGCTACGCCGAACTGGAGATCAGCGTCCCAATCCTTTACAACGATGTAGAACACGAAATGTCCCCCAACCACCCACTCTACCAACACCTGGTCGAGTTGGGGATGCGCAGCGCCGTACTGGCCCCCCTCAACGCCGGTGGGCGGTGGTTCGGCATGTTGGTCTGTCTCAGTCACAATCCCGGTGGTTTCGAGCCGGGTTATGTCACATTCGGCGGCGCGCTGGCCGACCAATTGGCCATTGCTATCGAAAACCGGCGCTTGTTCGAAGAAGCCCAGACTGAAGCGCGGCGAGCGCGTGCCCTGGCCGAGGCCGGCCAGCTTGCCAGCCAGATCGGGGGGAACTACGAGGCCGGACTGCAAAGCCTGTTCCAGGCCGTTTCCGGTCCGGGACACTATGACCGGTGGTGGTTTGGTCTGCTGAACGACGATGGCACCCAACTGGTCCAGGTCGCGGCATCGGAGATCGTACACTTACCGGACGTGAGTGTCGAACAGGATCAGAATGCGCTTGCCGAGGCGGCGCGCATTGGTGAGATTGTGCTCATCAACGATCCCACCGATCACCCGGTGATTAGCGAAGAGTCGTATGCTGATTTCGAAGTATGGGGCAAGCATATCGCTATGCCGGTCAAGATCGGAGGGGACATCGTTGGCGTGATGCAACTTGGCCGTGCACTGAACGAACCGAACCTGGACGAACGCGACATCCAGTTGGCGGCAACGCTGGCCAGCCAGGTAGCCGTTGCGACCCAAAACCGGCAGTTGTTCAGCCAGGCTGAGAGCGAACGCCAAAACCTGCAAACCATCGTCGACACCATGCCTACTGGCATTCTGGTGATGGACCGGCAGGGGCGCATTCTGCTGTCCAACGAACGGCTGCGGGAGTTGTTGGGCCCGGCCATGCGCCCTGGCAATACCGAAAACGTGGCACCGTATACGCTGGTCCGCACCGGCACCACCGACCTGTATCCCCGCGCTGAATGGCCTATCACGCGCGTATTCAACACAGAAGAACCAGCGCTGGTCGATGACATGGCTGTGCTGCACCCCGATGGCACCGAAATCAGCCTGCTGGCCCAGGCTGCCCCCATCCGCGATGTAGATGGTGTGGTGCGGACGGTTGTTGGTGCTTTTCAGGACATTACCGAGCTGCAAGAACTCGAAAAAGCGCTGCAAGACAGCCTGCGCGAAACCACCATGCTGTACGAAGCCAGCCGCTCTATTTCACGCGCGATGGGTATGGACAATCTGCTCAAGGTCACGACAGCCCAGGTTGCTACGCTGGCTCCTGACAAGTTGTTCATCTACCTGCGCCACGATGTGCCAGGAGCAGAACCATTCACAGCGCTGGAAGCCAGCCATCCCGACGACGAAGATACCATCCAGCAAGCCTCGCTGTTGATGCCGCTGCTCAGCAACGAAACGCTGCTCGTCCAGCAGGCAACCGCCCCGGCCCACGTTATAGACCGTTTGCAGCAGACCGACCTGGCAACGGTGGCCAGTTTCCCGCTGAGTGTGCGCGGGCAGGTCACCGGTTGGATCGTGGTCGGTTTTTCCCGCGCCTACCACCTGACCATCGAACAGCGGCGGCTGATGACCACCCTGGCAGACCAGGCGGCAGTCACGATCGAAAACCAGCGCTTGCTTACACGTTCGGAAGAAGCGCTGCAAAACACGGCTGTCCTCTACCATGCCAGCCGCGCCATCGCCGAAGCTGAGACGCCATCCGATATTCTGCAGACGATCGTGAATTATGCCGCGCCACCGCCCATTACCCAGGCGTACCTGTACATGCTGTTGAGCGATAGCTGGGACGACCCACGCGCAGCGGTCGAGATTATCGCCGCCTGGAACTTTGACGAAACGGATGACCTGCAAGCCCTCGTCGGCACGCGCTACCCTGTCGCGGAACTGCCAATTGGCGCCGAACTCGCGCTGCCAGAGATCACGGGGATTGACGACATCACCCAGGCGACCACTCTCAGCCCTGAAGCTCGCGAAGGATTCGCCCACCTGGCGATGCAGGCGGTGACGATCATGCCGCTGCGGGTGGCAGGTCGTCCCCTGGGCACGATTGTGATTGGGATGGACACCGCCTGGCAGCATACCGCCACCGAGCTGCGCACCTACCAATCGTTGTCCGACCAGGCGGCGGTTTCGCTGGCCAACACGCAGCTCTACCAGCAAATTCAGCGCCGCGCCCGCCAGTTGAGCGCCTCGGCAGAAGTAAGCCGGGCGGTTACGTCCATTCTGGAAATGGACCGGCTGCTGCCCCAGGTGGTTAACCTGATTCGTGACACCTTCGGCTATGACCACGCCCAGATTTTCTTGCTTAGTCCAGACGGGGGACAGGCAAACCTGGTCGCCTCGACCGGTGAGGCCGGGCAGCAGTTGTTGAGCCTGGAACACAGCCTGCCGGTTGGGTCGCGTTCGGTTATCGGGCAGGTCACGGCCAGCGGGCAGCCGGTGGTCGCATTGGACACGGCTGATGCGCGGGTGGTCCACCGTCCGAACCCCCTGCTGCCAGACACCCGCTCAGAAATGGCGCTACCGCTGATCGCGCGCGGGCACATCCTCGGCGCGTTGGATGTACAGAGTAACCAGTCTGGGGCGTTCACGGACGAAGATACTCGTGTGCTGGCGGCCCTGGCCGACCAGGTGGCTACCGCCATTGACAACGCCCGCCTGTTTGAGCTTTCCGAACAACGCGCCGAAGAGATGGAGTTCCTGTTCAGCGTCACCACTGCCGCCACCACATCGCCGAACCTGGACGAAGCGCTCGAACAGGCCGTCGCCACGCTGCGCGAAACGATGGATGTCACCCGCGCCAGCATTTACCTGCCAGATGAGCAGGGGGAATACATGCTGAAGGGGGCAGGAGTGGGCGCTACCGATGTCGTCGATACCTCGTCAGTGTCGATTGACCGGGGCCTGATCGGGTGGGTGGCCCGGCATGAGGAAGCCGTCATCATTAACGATATGGCCGAGGATCCCCGCCGGTTGCCAGAACCCACCAATACCCAATCCGCGATTGCGGTACCGCTGCGCACGGCAAGTGGCCTTGTGGGTGTGCTGATCGCCGAAAGCGAACAACTCAACGCCTTTGACGACGGCGACCTACGCTTGCTGCAAACCCTGAGCGGTTCGCTGGCTGCTATCATCCAAAACTCGCGGCTGCTGCGTGAGATGCAGGAAGCCAACGAGCGCTTGATGGAGGTTGACCGGCTCAAGACCAATTTCCTGGCGGCGATGAGCCACGAGCTGCGCACCCCGTTGAATTCGATCATCGGCTTCTCGCGCGTTATCCTCAAGGGCATTGACGGCCCCCTGACCGATACCCAGGAGCAGGACCTGACGACCATCTACGAAAGCGGCAAACACCTGCTCGGCCTGGTGAACGACATTCTGGATCAGGCCAAGCTCGAAGCTGGCAAGATGGACCTGTCCTTCGCCCCCTTCCGGGTACAGGAGGTCATCAAGGGCGTGATGTCAACCGCGATTGGTCTGACACGCGACGCCCCCATCGAACTGCGCACTGAACTAGCCCCTGATCTACCGGATGCTTATGGCGACGAGTTCCGCACCCGGCAAGTGCTGCTGAACCTGGTTTCCAACGCCAGCAAGTTCACGATGCAAGGCAGCATTACCGTCTCGGCACAAGTTATACAGGAAAACGACCACGACTTCATCGAGGTCACGGTAGCCGATACCGGCATTGGTATTGCGGAGAAAGACATGCCGCTGTTGTTCGAAGCCTTCCAGCAAGTCGATAACTCCACCACACGCTCGGTCGAAGGGACCGGGATGGGCCTGCCGCTGGCCAAGTCGCTGACCGAACTACAAGGTGGGCGCATCTGGGTGGAAAGCCAGCCGGCGGTGGGGTCGACCTTTGGTGTAACCATCCCCACCGGTCCGCTGCCCAGCCAGAGTGAAGACCCAGACGCGGACCAAACCGGTCTGATGGCGGGCCATGACGTCCCGGCCACCGACAGCGCTGCCGCCGTCTCGGAACCCGCTCCGGTCCAGCAGTTCACGACCCGCATCGTACTCGCTATCGAAAAAGACCCGGAGGTCATCAATCTATACTATCGGTATTTGTCTCGCGCCGGGTACGAGATCATGGGTGCAACACACCCCGACGAAGCGCGCCAGTTGATCACCACCTTCCAACCCTGCGCAGTTTTGCTGGATGTCAACATGCCAGACCAGAATGGCTGGCAGGTGCTGGAAGATCTGGCCACATCGGTCGAGACGGCAGGTGCGCCAGTGGTCGTGTGCAGCCTAAGCACCGAAACCGACCGCGCCTTCGAAGTGGGGGCTTGGGACTACATCATGCGGCCCTTCACGGAACAGCAAATCATCGACGTGGTGCGCCGTGCCGAGTTACAGGCCAAACGCCAGCACATCCTGCTGGTTGACGATAAGCCAGAAAGCGTGCGCGCCTTCCGCCAGGTGTTGGAAGACAGCCAGCAGTATCGCATCACAGAAGTCACCACCGGAGAACAGGCGCTGGAGGTTTTGGAACGCGCGCCACGTATCGACCTGGTGATCCTCGATCTACGGATGCCAGAAATCGACGGTTTTGAGGTGCTTCAGGCGATGCGCACCAACGAGCACACGACCCACATCCCGGTCCTGGTGCTAACGGCGGAAGACCTGGCCGCTGACGAGCGCGTCGTCCTCGAAGCAATCGATGTGTATCGCAAGGATGCGCTGGACGAAGACCATTTGCTGCAACATGTCGCGGCACATCTGGGTAACGGACAGGAGAAAAAGTAACTTGAGCGCCAGCCACAGCAAAAAAATTGAGCTGCACTGCACCAACTGCCACCACGCAATGGCCTACGAGGGCGGGCAAACAACCTGCCCTCGTTGTGGGGAAAGCATCCTCGAAGCGCGCTATGACCTCGAAGCGCTGCGCGAGTCAAACTGGGCCGAACAACTCGTCACGCGCAAGCCCGGTGTGTGGCGTTATCATGAACTGCTGCCGGTTCTAAATACGCGGCATATCACCAGCCTGGGCGAAGGCGGCACCCCGCTGCTCAAAGCTGAGAACCTGGGCGTCATGCTCGGTCTGAAAAACCTGTATATCAAAGACGAGCGCCAGGGCCCCACCGGTTCCTTCAAGGATCGCCAGGCGTCGGTCGCCATTTCCGTGCTGCGCGAAGTTGGGGTCACCGAAGCAGTAGTCGCCTCTACCGGCAATGTGGCCATTGCCTATGCCGCGTATGCTGCCCGCGCCGGGATCAAGCTGTGGGCCTTTTTGACCAGCCAGGCTCCCAGTGAGAAAATGCGAGAGGCGGCGCTGTACGGTGCAGAGGTGATCAAGGTCACCGGCACCTATGACCAGACCAAAGCAGTCGCGGCCAAGTTTGCCCAGTCTAAAAACGTGTTCCTGGATCGTGGAGTCAAGACCATTGCCGCCATTGAAAGCATGAAGACCATGGGTTACGAAATCGCGGAGGACCTCGGCTGGCGCGCGCCCGACTGGTTTATCCAGGGCGTCAGCGGCGGCATGGGGCCGATTGGCCTGGTCAAAGGCTTTGAGG